>DAIPXW010000399.1:0-2810 GCA_036783075.1 Candidatus Dormiibacterota bacterium
TGGCGCGCCAGGCTCGGCGCTGATCGAGATCGAGCACCTCGAGGGCGACCGCCGCCTCATTCGCACGAAACGTGATCTTCGTCATTGACACGTCGTCGGCCTATTCGGCGGTCGCACTGCTGGATCCGGCCGGGACGTCGCTGCGTGAAGAGGTCGCTCCATCGGGGGCCTCGTTCGACCTGCCCGCTCGCTACCGAGAGGTGGTCGCGGGCGCGAAGTTGACCAGGGTCGCCGTCGCCACAGGCCCGGGATCGTTCACCGGCCTACGGGCCGGCGTGTCGTTCGGCCTTGGCCTCGCGATGGGCTTCGGCATCCCGATCGTGCCGCTTTCCACGCTTCGCCTCCAGGCGGCGCGGAGCGACATCCCGGTGCTCGCCCTCGCGGAGGCTGGCCGGGGAAGGGTGTATTTCCTCGAGCCCGGGAAGAAGGCGGGGCTCGCCGAGCCGCGTGAGCTGCCGGCAGACCTGCCGGCAGCCGGCTGGCTGCGGCCCGCCACGCAGGATGCGCTGAGGGCCGCCGGGATCCGGCTGCGACACGACTCGGAGCTGATCTCTTTCGGCGCCGCCGCATCGATAATGATCAGGACGGCGAGCGAAGTTGCCTATGGTAGTCTCAGGCTCGAGTACATGCATTCGTTCTCGGCACCGGTGTGATGGTCCAGATCCGCCAGCAGCTGGCGCTCGAGCTTATGCGTGAATCCGACGTGGCCACGGTGCAGGAGATCGAACGCGACATCTTCGCGACGCCCTGGCCGCGCAACGCCTACTACCGTGAGCTCGCCTCGCGCGCCAGCGCTCACTACGTCGTGCTCCGTCAGCAAGGACCTGCCGAGCGCCCGGCGGCGTTCAGGGCGCCCGACCTCGACCCGACGATCTACGGCTACGGCGGCATGTGGCGGATGTACGACGAAGCCCATGTCACGACGATCGGCGTTCGCCACGACCTCCAGCATCGCGGCTACGGCCGGGTCATCTTCGCCGGCCTGGTGCAGGCGGCCTACGACATGGGCGCGAAATGGGTGACGCTCGAGGTCCGGACGACCAACGATAACGCGATGAAGATGTACGAGAACTTCGGATTCAAGGTCATCGGCCGGCGCAAAGGTTATTACACGGACAACGGCGAGGACGCGATCGTGATGTGGTCGGACTCCATCCACTCGCCCAGGTTCCGCAAGGCCTACGAGTCGAACCTGGACCGCATCGACGCCGAAGTCCGCGGCCTCCGCCGCGACCTACTCACCAAAGGCGAGTAAGTTCCCTCTCCCCGCAGGGGAGAGGGTCAGGGTGAGGGGGGAAGTTCAAGTAATGGCGCTCACGCTCGGCATCGAGACCAGCTGCGACGAGACGTCGGTCGCGGTGGTCGAGGACGGCCGGCGCATTCTGAGCAACGTCATCCACTCGCAGGTTGACCTCCATTCCGGTTTCGGGGGCGTTGTGCCGGAGCTGGCCGCGCGCGACCACCTCGAGCGCCTGCCTCACCTGCTCGACCTCGCCCTGGAAGGCGCGGGCGCCGCGCCTGCCGACCTCGACCTGCTCGCCGTCACGCGTGGGCCGGGCCTGGCGGGTTGCCTGCTGGTCGGCGTGGGCGTGGGGGAGGGCCTGTCGGCGGCGTGGTCCCGCCCGCTCACGGGCGTGAACCACCTCTGGGGTCACATCTACGCGGCGATGCTCACCCGACCCGACCTGGAGCCGCCTCTTCTCGGCCTTGTCGTGAGCGGCGCCCACTCCGATCTGGTGCGCATGCCGGCGCACGGGGTCTTCGAAGTCATCGGGCGCACGCGTGACGACGCGGCCGGAGAGGCGTTCGACAAGGCGGCGAGGATGCTGGGCCTCGGCTACCCCGGCGGGCCCGCCTTGGACAGGCTCGCCAGGACCGGGGACGCCCGCCGGCAGCCGCTGCCGCGGCCTTCGCTGGGCGGCCTCGAGTACAGCTTCAGCGGCCTGAAGACCGCGCTCCTGTACCGCCTGCGCGACCTCGGGGATGCCGCCGCCCCCGAGCGGGCGCACCTGGCCGCGGCGTTCGAGCAGTCGGTGGTCGAGTCGCTGCTCGAGAAGCTGGATCTGGCGCTGGCCGAGGCGCCGGTCGCCGAGGTGGTCGTGTGCGGCGGCGTGGCGGCAAACACCCTGCTCCGCCGGCGCGCGGCCGAGGTGGTCGGCGGCCGCGCCCGCCTGACGATGCCGCCCCTGGACCTCTGCACCGACAACGCGGCGATGATCGCCGCGGCGGGGTACTACTCGGTCCGCTCGTCCGGCCCGCGGACCGCGACGGTCGATCCGTCGCTAGGCTGGTAGGCGTGGGCGTCAAAGGCTGGACGGTGGTCTGGCGCGGCGAGCGCATCCAGGGAGACCTGATCGCCGCCGTTCTCCAGGCCGACGGTGTGCGGGTCGAGGTGCTGGGCGACCACGCGTACGGCGTCGGGGTCAACCTGACCGACGCCCGCGTCATGGTTCCCGACGACCAGGCGGAGACGGCCAGGGAGCTCATCCGGCAAGCGGAGCAGGAACCGGCCGAACCGGACGTTTAGCGCCTGTTCGATCGGGGATAGTAGTATTAGCAGTCGACCCCCCTGAGTGCTAAGCGCTCGGGTCTGGGGAGTGCTAATCAACCGTCTTGCCGAGGAGGGCGCACATGAACCTGAGACCGTTGGGCGACCGCGTCGTGGTCAAGCCCGTCGAGCGTGAAGAGAAGACCAAGAGCGGGATCGTGCTTCCGGACACCGCCAAGGAGAAGCCCCAGGAGGGCATCGTCGAGGCCGTGGGGACCGGAAGGATCCTGGACAACGGCACCAAGGTGCCGATGGAGCTCAA
>DAIPXW010000400.1:0-2806 GCA_036783075.1 Candidatus Dormiibacterota bacterium
AGCCTACCTGGGGATGTAGAGGTATGAGAGGGAACCCAGATGGTTCCCTCTACGCGCTAGGCGCGGGCAGGTTCGGACTTACTGATCGCATCGCCCGGCCGGCTCCGCCGGCGGGGCTGCTCACCTTCCCATAAGGATCGGATTTACTTAGTCGTTACTCCTCGCGACATCAGAGGGCTTAAGGAGCGTGGAGTCGCAGCCGGGTTAAACCCGGCTGCCCCTGCCCGGCTGGAGGTAATTCGGGCTTCGGTTTGGTCCCTCGCCGCCTGAACCCTGTCCGGTGGCCTAAAGTTCAAGTTTCGTGGGACAGGAAAACCCGCACCCGGGGCGTGCGCAGGACGCGTCGCCCGAGCAGAACGGCTCCCGACCCAAGGCTGCAAGCAACGGCCACCATCAAATCGGCGGCTATCGCGTGCTGCGGGAGCTGGAGTCCGACAGCCTTGGATCGGTATACGAGGCCGAACATCCGCGCCTGCAGCGTCGCGTCGCCGTGCGGACCATCGGCGCGAACGTCGCACGCGATGTCAGTTTCTCGCGCAGGTTCCTTCTGGAGCTCCGCTCATACGTCGCGCTCGAGCATGAGGCGATACCCAAGCTGTACGAGCTCGCCTATGACGGAGAGAGCCCGTACCTGGTCACGGAGATGGTCGCCGGCAAGACGCTCGACCAGGTCCTTGAGGCGGGCGAGCGGTACGAACCGCTCGGGATCATCGATCTGCTGCGGCCGATCGCGAGCGCGCTCGATTACGCGCACTCACGGGCCACCATCCATCGGGACGTCAAGCCGGCCAACATCCTGCTCGCGGACGACGGGCGCACGCTGCTGACCGGCTTTGGCCTCGGCACCGTCGCCTCCTTCAACACCGGTCCGGGCACGGGCGGCCCCGTAGCCCCCGACTACGTGGCACCCGAGCGTCTTGTGGGCCGCGAGGTCGATGGTCGCGCCGACGTGTACTCGCTGGCGGCGGTCATCTTCGAGGCCGTGACTGGCCGCCGGCCCTTCTCGTCCAGGAGCTGGATCGAGACGTTGAGCCGCCGGCTCTACGAGCCGCCGCCAAGCGTCCGAGACATCGCCCCCGACCTGCCCGCCGCCTTCGCCGCGGCGCTGCAGCAGGCCATGGACCGCGATCCCAACCGCCGTCCCGCCACCGCCGGAGCGCTGCTGGACCAGCTCGAGATCGCCCTGTCGGCGCCGCGCCGCGCCCGTGACGCCAGACACCCGATGGGGCCGATCATTCGTCGTGGCGGCATCGGGCTGAGCGCGGTGGTGGTGCTCGGGGTCGGCGTCGCCGAGGTCACGTGGTTGCTGGAGGGTTCCGGCCTAACCCTCGCGATGCATTTCGCGAAACGCGTGCTGGGACTTCACTGAAAGCAACCTCAGTGGCGTCCGTCGATCATGACGACGCTGTCGCACGCGAAGAGCCGGTCGACCGTGAACCCCGGGTTGAGGTTGGACGGGTCCTGGCCGATCGCTGATCCGATCTGCTGAACGATCTGTTGCGCGGGAACGCTCAGCCCGAACACCGTCGCGCCCACCGGCATGATCTGGATCACGCCCCCGTGGGCCACCAGCAAAACCGCACCGCTCCAACCCACTCCGTCGTAGGTGCCGTGCCCTGTGACGATCGCGCCGGCCGGTGAGTTCTGCGCGATCGTGACGGACAGGTTCGACAGTCCGCCGACCTGCACCGCCGCTGCCAGGTCCGTCGCCGTGTAGCCCCGACGCACGGCGCCGTTCTGCTCGATGTCCGTGCTCACGCATGGTTCCACCGACGCGATGGCGATGAACGGCTCCTCACCCACCGTGCCGAGGCCGCTGACCCCGACGGCGGTGATGGTGTAGATGCCTGCAGGCGGGTTGTTGACCACCACCACGATTGGCGACTTCCCACTGCCCGTGTAGATGTGCCCGTCCGGGGCCTGCACCTTGAGTTGCATGGCGCTGCCGGGGTAGCCGAGCGATGCCTTGAGGAGGCTGCCACCCGCGTAGCTGTAAGTGGTCTGCTGCTGCTCTCCGTTGTGCAGCAGCGCCCCGACGTAATCCTGCTCGGTGCCGGGAGTGGTGCCCACGTTGACAGCGTCGGAGGCCGCGAGCGCCGGACCGAACGGATCCTCAGGGTCTGGCTGGATCGGACCGGCGGGGCCGATGTTGCCGTCGGGGTCGGCCGTCGCCTGCTGCCCCGCAACAAGGTGGACGTGGTTCTTCCCGTCGAAGTCGAGCACGCCTTCGAACAGCTTCACGATCATCGTTCCGTCCGCCTTGACGTAAACCTCGAACTTCGTGCCGCGCACCGATGCGACGGCCGACTGCCCGGCGACCTGGAAGGTCGCTCCCGTGACAAGGTGCTGAACCGTGGTCAACGTGCGTCCGATCTTGTCGGTGATCTTGGCGTCGTGCAGCGTCCCGCTCTTTGAGAAGTGGGCGGCGTCAAGCGTGATCTCGGTGTCGCTGGCCAGCCGCGTCAGCGATCCGTCGGGAAGCTGGATCGAGGCCCGGCCCTTGGTGTCAGTCTTGACGGAGTCGCCGGGCGCCACCTGTGCGCCGGTGCTCGCCGGCGTGTAGGCGGCGCCCCCGTGCGCGACCGACGCGGTCGGCTGGTAGACGACCAGGGTGGCCGAAACGTTCACCGCGGCCTGCGCAACGAGGTTCAGCCAGAAAAGAGCCCCGGCCACGATCACGATCAGGAGCAAGAGCACGATGAGCAGACGCGGTACACCCCGGCGTCGCTGAGGTGCCCGTGCGGTTATGGCAGACATGCGCGCGAAAGATAACTCAGCGGTGCCCCTCGATCACCATCATTCCGTC
>DAIPXW010000401.1:0-2806 GCA_036783075.1 Candidatus Dormiibacterota bacterium
ACAGCGATCGGCAGGTCAAGTGCTGTGCCCTGCTTCCGAAGCTCGGCCGGGGCGAGGTTCACAGTCAGGCGGCGGTTGGGGAACTCCAGCCCGCTGTTCTTGATCGCGGAACGAACGCGTTCTCGCGCCTCCTTGACCGAGGTGGCGGCCAGTCCGACCAGGGTGAACCTGACCTCGCCGTTCGCGATGTCGGCCTGGACCTCGACCAGGCGCACGTCGAGCCCGACGAGCATGCAGGAGTCCACCGCGGCGAGCACGGCGTCAAATCTAGATGCCAGGCAAATCGATTCCAGCCCAGCCTGTTAAGCCCTGGGGGACGGCCGGCTACGCGGCGCACGAAGGCCGGCAGGCGCGCTGTGAGACGCAGCGATAAACTCGGCCGCATGAGGGCGGCCCTGATCGCTCTGACGCTTCTCGGGTACTCACTCCTGCCGGCCTGCGGTAACCCTCTGGATCAAGGCGACGCGTCATGCAGGGTCGGAAAGGACGGAACCGACCTGCAGGTGACCATGTCGGGGCCTAACGCGCAGGCATACTGCAGCGGCTTCGTCAAGAGCTTGGACCCCTCGGGCTTGTGGATCGACCAGCCCGATAACAACGGCGCCCTGATGTGCCGGTACACCCTCACCGATGGCACGGTCGTCACGGTTCGTGACAAGGGAGCCCTCAAGCCGGACGCGTACGCGATCTGCCAACAGCTGGCGAGGTCGCCGCACAGAGTCTGACGCCAGGATCGTTGTACACGCCACCACGACGTGGTCAAGTTGGGTCCAGCCCAGCCTGTTAAGGCTTGGAGTCGAGGAAGTCCCCCACCTCGTCGTGGAACGCGCGCGGCTGCTCGATGAAGACCATGTGGCCCGAGTCCCCGACGATGACCTCGCGCGCACCACGTACGGCGGCGGTCAGCTCCGCGGCGCACATGGGACCGCAGATGAAGTCGTCGTCGCCCGTGATGACAAGCGTCGGCGCGGTGATCCTCGCCAGCCGTTCTCGCAGGTCGAACGTGTTGAAGATCTCCTTGTTGAAGATCTGCAGGGTGTCCGCGTTCACGGTTTCGGTCCGCAGCGTGTCCAGGTAGCCGGCTTCGACCGGGCCGTACCGCGCGAAGTAAAGAGGCATCTCTCGAAAGACCAGCTCGCCCAGTTCCTGGTCGTTCTCGAACGTCCCCTCCTGCTCGGCTTCGAGCGCCGCCACCGCATCGGCGTACCAGAGCTGCCCGGACCTCTTGTCCATGCCCGCGCGCATCGCGGCCTCCTGCTGCGAGCCGAACCTGGCCAGGGTCGACGCGAGCACCAATTTGCTCACGCGGCCTGGATGCTCTGCCGCGTAAGCCTGCGCGACCACACCGCCGTGGGAATGCCCGAGCAGCAGCAGGCGTTCCAGGCCCAGGTGCATCCGCACCTCCTCCACATCCCTCACGTAGTCGTCGATCTGGTACTCGCGACGGTCGCGCGGCCGGTCTGAGCCTCCGGTCCCCCGCGGGTTGAGCATCACCAGCGTGAACCTCTCCCAGAGGCCCGCAAGGTCGGCGAAGTAGGTTGACGAGAATCCAGGTCCGCCGGGATGGCAGAGCAGGATCGGTCCTTTGCCGAGCCGCCTGTAGGTGAGCTTTCGCCCGTCGGTGGTGGTGAACTTCACTCGAGACGAGGCTCCGGACGCCAGCGCCCACCTTCCTCGAGATAGCCCGCCGGCACGTCCGGCTCGTGGCTCAGGACCAAGAGCCATCGGTGCGTCTCCGCCTCCTCGAACAGCCGAGCCTTCTCCTCGAAGACCCGGCGCGGATCGATGTCCGCAGACATGTTCCACGGCACCTTCAGGTGGGGCGTCTGGCAGACGAGGTCGCCGGTGACGGCGCACGCGAGCTCGCCCGAGCGGAGCAGAAGGACTTGGCTTCCCGGCGTGTGGCCGCCGACATGCCGGATGTGCACGCCAGGCATCACCTCGGCATCACCGTCGAGCAGCTCGACCAGCTTGTTGCCATCGGCGAGCGGCGTGAAATCGTCGGTGACGTACCCGGACTGGCTCCGCACGTCGGGATGCAGCGCGAAGTCCCATTCGCTGCGCTGGATGAAGTGGCGCGCGCGCTTGAACGTGAGCTCCAGCCCACCTGCCTCGTTACGCCGGGTGAGCCCGCCGGCGTGATCCCAGTGAAGGTGCGTCGTTACGACCGCGTCGACCTCGTCGGGCCGGATGCCGAGGCGCTTCAAGTTCTGCAGCAGACCTTCCGGCTCGCGAAGCACCACCTGCTGCGCGCGCTTCTCGCTGAGCTTGGTGCCGATGCCGGTCTCACAGACGAGCACCCGGCCGTTGATGCGCGCGATCAGGCACACAGAGGCGCACTCGATCATGTTGTTGCCGTCCGCAGGCTTCTGCTTCTCCCACAGGACCTTTGGGACAACGCCGAACATCAAGCCTCCGTCCGCCTTCCAGCGGTTGGAGATGAGAAGGTGGAGCTCAAGGTCACCCAGCTTCATGGCGCTTACTATGCTGCGCGAAATGGGGATCGCAGCGATACGGACTTCGAAGCTGTCGAAGGACTATGGGCTCGGGCGCGGGCTTTTCGAGCTGGACCTCGAGGTCTCACCCAAGGAGGTCTTCGGCTTCCTGGGGCCCAACGGATCGGGCAAGACGACGACCATCCGCTGCCTGATGGGCATGATCCGGCCGAGCGGCGGGTCGGCTTTTGTCTTCGGGCTGGACTGCCGCCGCGACTCGGTCGCCGTCAAGCGCAAGGTCGGATACCTGCCGGGGGACGTACCGCAGTTCGGGAGCCTGCGCGGCAAAGAGGTTGTCGCCTACCTGGGCG
>DAIPXW010000402.1:0-2802 GCA_036783075.1 Candidatus Dormiibacterota bacterium
ACCTTCGTAACGCCCGAAGTCGACGGACCCGTCGCGCGTGCGCGACGACCAAACGGCGTTCTCTGTGAAGAGGTCCGCCAGGCCGTCCGCATCGTAAGCCGCATCGCACAATTCCGCGTAGCGGTGCACCAGGGCTCGGATCTCGCGCTCCGATTCCAGCCGTTCCAATCGCTGCTCAAGGGTCTTCGGGGTGGGTTTGCTCATCTCGATTCTCCGTTGCCGAGAGGCCGATTCGAGGCCCGGGGCGCCTGCCATACATAGAGGTTGACAACGATTCCTGATCAAATATACTGGCCGAGTTTTCGGAGGGGACATTCGAGGGGGAGCAAATGTCTAGCGCACCTACCGCCGCCGAGGGCGCACGCCTTCAGAAGAACGTGCTCAGCGTCTGGAACTGCATCGCGCTCTCCGTGGCTCTCATGGGCCCGGTGCTCGCCGTCGTCCTCAACGCCCCCGCGGCGGGTCCATCGACCGGCGCCGCCTTGCCGCTGGCGTTTCTCATCTCGCTGGTCGTCATCCTCTTCGTCGGCAACACGGTCGTGGAGTTCTCCAAGGTTCTGCCGTCGGCGGGATCTTTCTACACCTTCACCGCGCGCGGCCTTGGCGGCGGCGCAGGGTTCTTCACCGGATGGATGTTCTTCGGCGCGTACGCCCTGTTGATGCCCGGCCTGTTCGGAGCGGTCGCGGCCTTCGCCCACGACTACGTCAAGACGACGTTCAATGCCGAGATCCCATGGTGGATTTACGCGTTCGTCTTCATGGCGATCGTGGTCGTGCTCTCGGTACGAAGCATCAAGACGTCCGTCCGGGTCGACCTCACGCTGCTCACGGTCGAGGTGATCGTGTTCTTCCTGCTGGCGACGATAGCCATTGCGAAAGCCGGAAATGGAAACACGTTTTCGGCCTTCTCGCCGGGCTCGGCGCCCACCGGCTTCAAGGGAGTTGGCCTCGGCGTGGTCTTCGGCATCCTTTCCTTCATCGGCTTCGACGCCGCAGCCGTCCTGGGGGAGGAGTCGCGGAATCCGCGCCGGGTCATCCCGTGGGCGGTGGGAGGCTCGGTGATAGGTGTCGGCATCTTCTACGTCTACGTGATGTACGGACTCACCGCAGGCTACGGCCTGAACGACCCCAACCAGATGAAAGCCTTCCTGAGTGACGCCACCCCGTTCGTCACCCTTGCCCACCGCGATGCGCCATGGCTCGAGCAGCTGGTCGACCTGTGCGCGATAGCCGGTCTCTTCTCGGCCTTCCTGGCCCTGCAGAACACCACGGTTCGCGTCCTGTTCTCGATGGGCCGTGAAGGCGCGCTGCCGTCCGCGCTGGGTCGCGTGCATGCGCGCTTCCACTCGCCGTACATCGCGATCTACACCCTGACCGTGTTCACGGTCATCGTCGGCCTGGCCGGCGGCGCGTGGTTGGGCCCCGGCGCGACCGGGCTCTACGGGTTTACGGGCTCCATCGGCACCGTGGGCGTGGTCCTCGTCTACATCCTCTGCAACATCGCCCTCATCCGTTACTTCGCGAGTCGCCCGGAGCGGAACATCGTGCTGCACGTGATCGCCCCGATCCTGGGGTGTCTCGGCCTGCTCTACCCCTTGTATGTGGTCGCGGTGCCGGGCCAGGCCTACCCCTACAACCTCGTTCCCTACGTCGTCGGCGTTTATGTGATCCTCGGCCTGGTGGCGTATTTCTACCTCCGCGGGCGCAATCCGGAAAAGCTGGCGGCGTTCGGCTCGGTGGTTGCGGACGAGCCCATCACCCACGCCGAGGAGGGAGGGCTCTTCGACGACAGGTCGGCCCACGCTCCACGCAAGTAGCGCCGTGGTCGAAGTCGACGGTAAGCAGGTCTTCTCGACGCTCGAGGAGCTGGTGGATCCGCGCTACACCGCGCTTGTGATCGTGGACATGCAGAACGATTTCTGCAGGGCCGGCTACAACTTCGAGCAGCAGGGGATCGACATCTCGATGTACCCGGCGATGGTGCCGAAGCTCGCCCGCCTGATCGAGGGCGCGCGGGCCGCTTCGGTGCCCGTGATCTACATCATGATGACCCGGCTCCCCGACTCGAAGATCGAGTCGCCGGCACAGCTGCGTTTCACCATGCGGTTGCATATCGCCGCCCGCGGTCCGCTCAAGCCGCTCAAGTACACGGTCGAGGGGACCGAGGGGCAGCAGATCATTCCCGAGCTGGCCCCAAGGCCGGGCGACGTGATCGTGCGCAAATACCGCTCGAGCGGCTTCTGGGGCACCAACCTCGACATGCTGCTGCGCAGCAACGGGATCAAGAGCATCGTGGTTACCGGCGCCACAACCGAAGGGTGTGTGGAGTCGACCGCACGTGACGGCCTCTTCAACGACTACTACGTGATCGTGCCTGAGGACTGCGTGGCGAGCGATGATCCGGCCCAGCACGACGCATCGCTCCTCCTTATGCGCCACCGCTTCGACCTGGTGCCGTCGTCGGAAATCCTTGAAGTGTGGTCTGGCGCGGCGAGCGCCTGAGGAGAGCCATGGGGAAGCTTGAGAACAAACGGGCGATCGTCACCGGAGGAGCCCGCGGCATCGGCAGGGCCATCGCCGAGGCGTTCGTGGCGGAAGGCGCCGACGTGGCGATTGCAGACAAGGCCCCGGAGAGTGGCGCCGGCGAATTGCTGGCCACTCTACGCAAAGGCGGTCGCCGCGCAATGTACGTGCAGACGGACGTCTCCAAGGAGCCCGAGGTCAAGGCCATGGTCGAGCGCGTCGAGAAGGAGCTCGGCCCGGTCGACATCCTGGTCAACGACGCCGGCATCTTCTCGCAGG
>DAIPXW010000403.1:0-2800 GCA_036783075.1 Candidatus Dormiibacterota bacterium
CCGCGCCACCAGCGGACGTCGACCAGGCGCCGGAACCCCGCCGACTCAAACAGGTCACCGGCGCTGTTGCTGCCCGTCGCCAGCCGCATCTCGCGAAAGCCTTGCTCGCGTGCTTCGGCGATCGCGGAAATGAGCATCGCGCGAGCCAGGCCGCGGCGCCGGTGCGTGCTCGCGACCCGCAGCCCCTCGTACCAGGTGAGGCCCGGCGCGTAAGGACGAATCCGCTGGAGGCCGACGACCACGCCGTCGAGCTCCGCGGCCTGGAAGGCGGCGCCCGCCTCGGCGACCCAGTCGTCGAACACCCGCGGCAAGTAGTCGTGGCCGTCCCATACGTCGCGGCAGATTTCCATCACACGGTCCCGATCCGCCGGCCGCGTCGGCCTCAGCGTCAGCTCTGTGGTCGCCAATGCGCCACCCCCGACAGGGCCGTACCGCCGTCGAAGACGAGCTCGTCGCCCTCGCGCGCCAGGAGCTCCTCCAGCGTCGCCCGGCCCACCTCTTCGTCCCAACCCTCGCCCACCAGGGCGCGCGCGTCGGCGAGCGCTTCGTCGAAATCCCTGTATCGGGTGAGGATCGGGTAGCGAATGAAGGTGACGTCCGGCGCGATCTCCATTTGAATCATCAGCATGAAAAGGTCGCTGAATCGAGGCAGCCGAGGGCCCTCCTCGCCGAAGATCCTTCTCCGGATCTCCGCGCCCGGGTGCGGCAGCCGGCTCTCGCGCAGCATGATGAAGACCCGCTCGCGCGCGGACCTGTCGAGCTTCGCGATGAAAGGCACCGGGTCAGCGACGCCGTAGAGGACGTGGCAGCAGATGACCAGGTCTGCCGGTGCGACCTCGGCCTCCTCCCAGGTGCTGGCGATCACAGTCATGTTGTCTTTGGCCGGGATCATCGCCCGCATGCCTTCGGACGGTTCGACGGCCGTGACCCACTCGAGGCGGGCGGCGAGCGGCGACGCGTGGCGCCCGGTGCCGGCCCCGGCATCGATGAGCGTCTTCTCGGGCGAGAGGTACGGGTCGATCATGGCCAGGAACTCGTCCGCGCGCGTGTGTGTCGAGCGGGCGAAGCTCGACGCGCGGCGGTCCCAGTAGTGCGGGTTGGCGTGCCCGCCCGCAAAGCTGGCGCGCTCCGTGACGAGATCCTTCCAGCTCTGCTCCCAGTCCATACCTCATCGAGGCTAGCGCATCTCCACGAGCGCGCCCACCATCGGCGAATCGCAGCCGGTTTTTAACAGGGCTGGGGACAAGTAGGGGACAAATCGGGCATTCCCCGCCCACATGCTGGGGTCGGGAAAACCACAGCCACCAGATGTTGGGCCGGGGCTACCATAGGACGGTGGCCGGGAACGAGTTCACGGAATCCGAGCGCTCGCTCCTCGCCCGGTACTTCACCAACCTGGACCGCCCCGTCTTTGCCCTGCGCAACCTGCCCGAGGTGGTGAAAGGAGCTCTCTTCTCGCGCTACTCGCGGACCGAGAAAAGCTTGAGGCGCGTCCTCCTGGACGAGTTCATCAACGAGCCGGATTCCGGGTTCGAGCAGCTGACCGGCAAAGCCGCGGGCGACGACGACATGGTCGCCGTGCGCAAGGCCGAGGAGTTCTACGAGAGGGTGCTCGTCGGATATGGCGACGACTCGGTGGCCGAGCTGGCCGGGGCCCACGTGGCCGTCGAGCGCACCTCCACGCTCGCAGCCAAGGCGCTGGAGGACAGCAGGATCGGGATCTCGCCGCTCGAGAAGTCGACGCGCTACGTGCGCTTCGACCGCCCGGGCCCGGACGGCCGCCACCTTTTCTACCGCGGGCCGGAGCTCGCCCACCCCGCCTACGAGCCGGCGGCCGACGCACTCTTCGCCGCGTACAGCGGGTTGGTGGAACCTGTGACGGAGGCGATCCGGCGCCGTTTCCCGCTCGAGGACGGGGAGACGGATCGCGCCTGGAAGGCGGCTACGCGCGCCAAGGCTCTCGACATGCTCCGCGGCCTGCTGCCGGCCGGCACGCTGACCAACCTCGGCCTTTTCGGCAACGGTCGCGCCTTCGAGTACCTCATCACGAAGCTGGCCGCCAACGACCTGCCGGAATGCCGCCACCTGGCGACGGACCTGCACCGCGAGCTGGCGCTCGTCATCCCTTCGTTCGTCAAGCGCGCGCTGGACGACCGCTACGGCAAGCCGGCCGCCGAGCGCATGGCGAGGATCAGCTCGGCCGTCGGGCAGATGGCGGAGCGCGGCCGGCCGCCGACCGGTTCCAGGCCCGGGGTGAGGCTCGTCAACTTTGACCCGGACGCCGAGCGGAAGGTCGTGGCGGCGGCGCTGTTTGCGCGTTCTGACGTCTCCCTGGAGCAGCAGGCGGGCGACGCGGCCGCTGTTCTGGAGGCGCTGCTCGGGGACCGGGCCAACCGGCGCCAGCGCGCGCCGCGCGCGCTCGAGCACGCCGAGTACACGTTCGAGATCGTCGCCAACTTCGGCGCGTACCGCGACCTCCACCGACACCGCATGCTGACGCAGGAGCGCCAGCTGCTCGGCACCGGCCTCGGGCACGACCTGCCTCCCGGCCTGGACGAGCTCGGTCTGGGCCCGCGGTTCGAGTCCGCGGTCGCGGCCGCGGCCGGCGCCCACCAGCGCCTGGAGGGGGACCTCGGGCCGGCGCTCGCCCAGTACGTGGTGCCGCTAGCCTTTCACGTTCGCTGGTACGTCAAGGTGAACCTCCGCGAGATCTACCACCTGTGTGAGCTCAGGACGACGCCGCAAGGCCACCCGGACTACCGCTGGGTGGCGCAGGAGATGTTCCGGCGCGTCAGCGAGG
>DAIPXW010000404.1:0-2789 GCA_036783075.1 Candidatus Dormiibacterota bacterium
GCGCCGCGCTGGCACGCCTGCAGAGCTCGCCGCAGGGGCTGGCGGCTCCCGAGGCCGTCCGGCGTCTCGCCGTGTTCGGCCCCAACGCGATACGCAGTCACGACGTGCGCGCCCTGTCGATCCTGCTGCGACAGCTGCGCAACCCGTTGCTCATCCTGCTCGGGGCGGCCACCCTGACCGCCTTCTTCGTCGGTGAGCACACCGACGCCATCATCATCCTCGCCATCGTCGGGCTCAGCGTCGGCCTCGGTTTCTTCAACGAATACCGCTCCGAGCGTGTCGTCGAAGCGCTCCACTCCAGCATCCGGCACAACGCCCTGCTGATGCGGGGAGGCGCGCCCGTCTCGGTTGACGTCACCGAGGTCGTCCCAGGCGACGTCGTCCTTTTGCGCACGGGGGATCTTGTGCCGGCGGACATCCGGCTGATCGAGGCGCACGAGCTCGAGTGCGACCAGAGCGTGCTCACCGGCGAGGCCATGCCGAAGACCAAGGGGGCTGATCCGGAACCAGACGCCGACGTGGCGGTGATGAACCTCCGGTGCGCCGCATACATGGGGACTACGATTCGAGGGGGATCGGGGACCGGCGTCGTCATCGCGACTGGCTCGGCCACCGAGTTCGGAAAGATCGCGATGAGCCTCGGCGAACGCCAGCCCGAGACCGCCTTTCAACGTGGCCTGCGCAGCTTCTCGATCCTCCTGGTGTGGGTCACGGCCTTTCTCGCCGGTGGCATCTTCGTCGCCAACTCGCTGCTGGGTCGGCCCATCCTGGAATCGGCGCTGTTCTCGCTGGCGATCGCGGTCGGGCTCACGCCGCAGCTCTTGCCGGCGATCGTCACCGTCAGCCTTGCGTCAGGCGCGCGCAGGCTGGCGCGTGAGCGCGTGGTCGTGAAGCGCCTGATCAGCATCGAGGACCTCGGCAACATCGAGATCCTGTTCACCGACAAGACGGGAACGCTCACCGAGGGACGGATCAGCTTTCGCTCCGCAACCGGCCCGGACGGGGCCCCCGACGATCGTGTCCTGTCGCTCGGCGTCCTCTGCTCCACCGGTGACTCCGCGGACGCGGCCGCGTCCGGCAACGCTCTCGACGCCGCGCTCCTGCAGGCCGGTGCGCCGCTCCCCGGTTATCGGAAGATCGACAGCCTGCCGTTCGACCACGAGCGGCGGCTGATGTCCGCCGTCGTCGAGGCCACCGACGGAACCCGGACGCTCATCACGAAAGGTGCTCCCGAGTCGCTGCTTGCGCGCTGCACATCCCCGCCGCTCGCCGCGCAGTCCACTCTCGAGCGCGAATTCTCGGCCGGCGCGCGGGTAGTCGCGGTCGCCACGAGGCCATGGGTTGGAGGCGACCGGTGCACGCTTGCCGACGAGCACGATCTCCGGCTGGCGGGTTTCCTCATGTTCGAGGACTCTCCGAAGGCCAGCGCGGCGGATTCCCTCGGTCAGCTGAAACGGCTCGGAATCGAAGTGAAGATCGTCACCGGTGACAACGCCCTGGTCGCGCAGACCGTCTGCAGGTCGCTCGGCCTGGATTTCGGCGAGACCCTCAACGGGTCCGACCTCGAGAAGCTGAGCGACTCGGACCTGATCGAACGCCTGCCGCGCACCGGCATCTTCGCGCGAGTCTCGCCCGAGCAGAAATCGCGGATCATCCGCTCCCAGCGCAGTCTCGACAAGGACGTGGGTTTCCTGGGCGACGGAGTCAACGACGCCGTGGCGCTGCGCGAGGCGGACGTCGGCATCTCGGTCGACACCGGAAGCGAGGTGGCCAAAGACGCAGCCGACATCGTGCTGCTCGGCAAGGACCTGGGGATCCTCGCTACCGGCGTCCGCGAAGGCAGGCGGATCTTCGCCAACACCATGAAGTACGTGCTGATGGGCACGTCATCCAACTTCGGCAACATGTTCTCCGCGGCAGGCGGTTCGCTGCTGCTCAACTTCCTGCCGATGACGCCCACGCAGATCCTTCTCAACAGCCTTCTCTACGACGGGGGCGAGATGACGATCCCGACCGACAGCGTCGACGCCGAGCTCCTCGCGCGACCTGCCCAGTGGGACATCCGGATGATCCGCCGTTTCATGATCTTCTTCGGGCCCATCAGCTCGATCTTCGATTTCGCAACCTTCGGCGTGATGCTGTTCATCTTTCACGCTCGGGGAAGCCTCTTCCAGACGGCCTGGTTCACTGAGTCGCTCGCCACCCAGAGCCTGGTCATCTTCGCGATCCGGACGAGGCGGGTGCCCTTCTTCAGAAGCAGGCCGGGGCTGGCTTTGACCGCGGGCACGCTGGGTTCGGTCGCGGTCGGCCTCGGTCTGCCTTTCACGCCGCTGGCGGGGCTGTTCGGGTTCACACCGCTGCCCGCGAGCTTCCTGGCGATTCTCGGCGTGATGGTCGTCGTCTACCTGGCCCTGGTCGAGGTCGGCAAGTCGCTGTTCTTCCGCCGCGCGCCCGCGACGCCTCGTCTTCCAGTGGCGCGTTGGGAGCTGACCCCGACCCTCCAGACCATCGAGCGGTTCGCCTCCCGCTGGACGATTGGAGGCAGGCCTCGTCCGACGTAGGGCCCACCGGCCCGTCCGAGTCGGGCCCGTGGGCCCTACACGTGCCGGAGCCGGCACGAGACGCTGAGAGAGCCATGGAGGGTCAGTTGGAGGTGGCGCCTCCGGTCGCCCCGTTCGGCGACCTGCCGTCGACCCACGTCATCCGCCTGTCCGACGGCCGGCGGCTCGCCTACGCGGAGTGGGGAGACCCTCGAGGCATCCCCATCGTCCACCAGCACGGCATGCCGG
>DAIPXW010000405.1:0-2788 GCA_036783075.1 Candidatus Dormiibacterota bacterium
TCAAGGTCTACATCATCGACGAGGCGCACATGCTCACCGAGCCGGCGTTCAACGCGCTGCTGAAGACGCTCGAAGAGCCGCCCGCCCACGTCGTCTTCGTGCTGTGCACGACGGACGCGCAAAAGATCCCCCTCACCGTGATCGGCCGCTGCCAGCAGTTCGTGTTCCGGCGCCACAGCGAAGAGCAGATCGTCTCCCGCCTCACACACATCGCCGGGTCGGAGAAGGTGCAGGTGGACGCGGATGCAATGCAGCTGATCGCGCGCACCGCGCAAGGGTCGATGCGCGACGCGGTCGGCCTGCTGGACCAGCTCGTGCCCCTGGCCTCCGGACCGATCAGCCTCGAGTCGGCGCGGTCGCTGCTCGGAATCGCCGACCCCCGACTCCTGGACTCGCTGCTCGACGACGTGCTCGCGGGCCGCGCGGCCGAGGCGCTCGCGGAGCTGAGCCGTGTCTACGCCGCCGGCGCCGAGCTGCGGCAGGTGGTCCGCGGCCTGATGGAAGGCTGCCGCGACCGCCTGGTCGCAGCGCTGACGAAGCGTGACCACGCGACCGCGCGGCGGCTGTCCAGCGTGCTGGACGCGCTGCTTCACCTCGACGGTGAGGTGCGCCGCCATGCCGAACCCCGGTTCCTCGTCGAAGCGACGCTCGCCCGCCTGTCGGTCGAGCTCGGGGCGACGGACCAGCCGGTGGCGGCGGCCGCACAGGCACCGGCCGTGCAGGCCGGGCGAGAGACGGCAGCCACGCCGCCGGTGGTTCACGCCGTGAAAAGTGAGGCGGGCGAGGCCCCGGTGCAGGACGCGGTGGTCATCGCCATGCCAGTCAACCCGGCTTCTGTCGCGGGCTGGTCCGAGGTACTCGAGAAGCTCAACCGGACGGTCCGCGCCGCGTACCTCGATGCACAGCCTGAGGTGGAGGGGACGACGTTGATCCTGTGGTTTCGCTACGGCTTCCATCACAAGAAGGCGCAGGAACAGTCGATGCAGCTGATGCCGCTCGTGCGCGCCTGGCTCGGCGACAAGGTGAGGGTCGACTTCCGGCTGAAGGAGAGCGAGTCGGCGAAACCTGTTGCCAAAGCTGAAAGCCCGGAAGACGATCCGTTCGTGCGCGAGGTGGTGCGCAGGTTCGACGGACGCGTGACGCGTGTGAAGGAGGTGTCCGAGTGAAGGATCCGCTGAAGATGATGCGGCAGGTCCAGCAGATGCAGAGCCAGATGAACAAGGTGCAGGCGGAGCTCGAGGCCGAGACGGTCGAGGCGAGCGCGGGTGGTGGCGCGGTGAGCGTCGTCGCCACCGGTACGCAGAAGGTGGTGTCGGTGACGATCGACCCGGCCGCCGCGTCGGACACGGAGATGCTCCAGGACCTGGTGGTCGCCGCCGTCAACGAGGCGATGGAGAAGTCCAAGCAGATGGCGGCGTCGAAGATGCAGGCGGTCGCATCCGGGCTGGGCCTTCCCCCCGGCCTGATGTAGCACACCGAGATGCCGCAGCTGCCGGAGCCGCTCGAGCGGCTGATCCAGGAGCTCTCGCGACTTCCGGGCATCGGCCCGAAGACGGCGCAGCGCCTGGCCTTCCACCTTCTGCGCTCAGACCGACAGCGGGCGGACTCGCTCGCGCAGGCGATCCTGGACGTCAAGGCCCGCATCGGGTACTGCGAGCGCTGCTACAACATCGCCGAGGGCAGCCTTTGCTGGATCTGCCTGTCGTCACGACGCGACGCGACTCTTCTGTGCGTGGTCGAGTCCGCCCTTGACGTTCTGGCGATCGAGCGCACGTCCGAGTTCAACGGCCTGTACTTCGTTCTGCACGGGGTGATCTCGCCGATCGACGGGATCGGGCCGGAGCAGCTCCACGTCCCCGGGCTCCTCGAGCGGGTGCGGGCCGAGGGGGTGAGAGAGGTGATCATCGCCACCGACGCGGACATCGAGGGAGAGGCGACCGCGGTCTATCTGCAGAGGGCTCTGGCGCCGCTGGGGGCCACCGTGACGAGGCCGGCGCATGGCCTCCCGGTCGGCGGCGACCTCGAATACGCGGACGAGCTCACCCTGGCCCGCGCAATGGCCGGACGGCGCACTTTCTGAGGCGGCTTGCAATACCGACCTGAAGGCCGGTAGAATTCGCAGGTTCCTCCGACGGAAAGGTTTCGTGCGCCCATTCGAGGGGGTAGGAAAGGCGGTCGGCAGGAATCAGCACTTTGACAACTGAAGAGTGGGAAAGACTCTGAGAGTCTTATGACTCAGGGCGAAGGCCTTGGGTCCTCCGTTTTGGACGGAGAGTTTGATCCTGGCTCAGGGTTAACGCTGGCGGTGCGCATAACACATGCAAGTCGAGCGAGGGCTTATTTCCCGCAAGGGAGATGAGTTCCTAGCGGCGAACGGGTGAGTAACACGTGGGCAACCTTTCCTATCGCGGGGGATAACACCGGGAAACCGATGCTAATACCGCATGTCGTCACCGGTCGCATGACTGGTGAAGAAAGCAGCAATGCACGATGGGGTGGGCCCGCGGCCTATCAGCTAGTCGGTGGGGTAACGGCCTACCGAGGCGATGACGGGTAGCTGGTCTGAGAGGACGACCAGCCACACGGGGACTGAGACACGGCCCCGACTCCTACGGGAGGCAGCAGTGAGGAATCTTCCGCAATGGGCGAAAGCCTGACGGAGCGACACCGCGTGTGGGATGAAGTCTTTCGGGATGTAAACCACTGTCGGAGGGGAAGACAATGACGGTACCCTCCAAGAAAGCCCCGGCTAACTACGTGCCAGCAGCCGCGGTAATACGTAGGGGGC
>DAIPXW010000406.1:0-2775 GCA_036783075.1 Candidatus Dormiibacterota bacterium
ATGCTACCAAACAAATGTTTGGGAGTCAATACGTTAACGCAAACTTCCGCCCCTCACCCTGACCCTCTCCCGCTACGCGGGAGAGTCGCTTACCTCCAACTTGCAAACCCGCGCCTCGCCTTGACTCCCTCTTCCCAGTACCGTCCCACCAACCCTGACTCCCAGGCGCCGCACCCAGCCCACCCCTATGCCAGCGACACCACGTCCAGGAGGTCTTCTTCCCAGTAATCCACCCGGCCCTCCGGCATGAACAGCACGCGTTGGGGCCGCAGGGCCTCCACGAACTCGGGGTCGTGGCTGACGATGACCATCGTGCCCGGCCACTCCGCTAGCGCCTGCGCAACGCCCGTGCGCGACGGCGGGTCCAGGTTGTTCGTGGGCTCGTCGAGCAACAGCAGGTTGTGCCGGCCCGCCACGAGCTGCGCCAGCGCCAGCTTGGTCTTCTCGCCCCCTGACAGCGTCCCCGCGTCCTGCCGCGCGATGTCGCCGGTGAGCCCGAACGTCCCGAGCAGCGCACGCAGGGCGGGCTCCTCGGCGTCCGAGTGCTCGCGCATCTGGACCAGAACGGGCACGCCCGCGCGAATCCCTTCGTGCTCCTGCGCGTAGTACCCCAGCGACGCCCCGTGTCCCAGCAAAAACGCGCCCGCGTTGGGCCGGCTTTGGCCGGCGAGGATGCGCAGCAGGCTCGTCTTGCCGGCTCCGTTCAGGCCCATGACCAGCAGCCGCTGTCCGCGCTCCACCTCGAACGAGACGTCATGGAACACCAGCGGCCCGCCGTAGCCCTTCGCGAGCCCTGTGACCGTGAGCGCGACGCGCCCGCTGTGGGGAGGAGGCGGGAACCGCACCTTCACCTTCTTCTCGCGGCGTGGCGCCGTCACCTTCTCCGCCTTCAAACGCTCGACGCGCTTGAAGATCGACTTGGCGGTGCGCGCACGCTTGGCCGTCTGGCGCCGCATCACCTCCGCCAGAAGGCTCAGACGGTTGATCTCGGACTCCTGGCGCTGCGCCAGCGAGGTCAGCCGCTTTTCCTCGAGGCGCCGCGCCTGCTGGTACTGGGAGTAAGTGCCGCGGTACTCGATCAGGCGTCCCGCGTCGAGGTGCAGCACGCGCGTGATCGAGGTGTCCAGCAGGCTCAGGTCGTGGCTCACCACGATGACAGCGCCCCGATAGTCGCGCAGGAAGCTCATCAGCCACGTCTTCGCGTCGCTGTCGAGGTGGTTGGTCGGTTCGTCCAGCAGCAGTATCTCGGCGTCGGCGAACAGCACCCGGGCGAGCTCCACACGCCGCCTCTCGCCTCCTGACAGCACGCTGAGCGGCATGTCGACCCGGTCCGCGCGGAGGCCCAGCCCCGTGACGATCCGGCGGGCGTCCGACTCGCTCGAGTAGCCGCCGGCGAGCCGGTATTTCTCCTCGGCCTCCGAGAAACGCTCCACGTGGGCGATCGAGTGATCCTGCTCCAGCTCCTTGTGGAGCTCCGCCAGGCGCGCCGCGGCGGCATCGAGCCCGCGGCCGGAGAGGATGTGTGACAGGGCGGTCTGCGACGCCTCCGCCCGCGGCCGCGGATTCTGCGGGACGTATCCGAGCGTGCCGCGACGAAGGACCAGGCCCGCGCTGGGGTCGTCCTCGGCGGCAAGGACCTTCAGCAGGCTCGTTTTGCCCGCGCCGTTGCGGCCCACGAGGCCGACCTTGTCGCCCGCGGCCACGGTGAAGCCGGCGTCCGTGAGCACACGGCGCCCGGCGACGTCGATGGCGAGATTCCTGACCTGGAGCACCAGGCCATTGTTACCCGCCGCGCCGGCCGGCGTTTGGTCATGCAGCCGGAAGTTCACTCAGGAGGTCGTCGAATGAAGAAAGTCCTCGTCGTGATCGCCATCCTCGTGGCGGCGGCCGCCTGTGGCGGCGCCGGGTCGTCGGCAACGACGTTCGGGCCACAGCGCTCCGGGGTTCAATCCAGCGGAAACGCCACCGGCGGGGCGGCGCTGGCCCCGATCGCCGCCCAGCCGGGCGGCACGGCCACCACCAACCCTCCCAGCGACGTGGTCCCGGCCGTGCAGGGCCCTCAGGTCATCCGCCAGGCCCAGCTCGCGATCACCGTCGCCTCCGGATCCTTTGATTCCAAGCTGGCCGCGGTGCGCGCGCTCGTCGAGGGCGAGCAGGGCTACATCGCGGGCACCGACGCGCAGACCAACCCGGCGGCCAACGACCAGATCCGCACCGGCGTGATCAGCTTCATGGTCCCGGCCGCCAACTTCGACACGACCATCGACCAGCTGTCCTCGGTGGGCAAGGTCCAGAGCGAGCACATCACCGGGCAGGACGTCAGCGCCCAGTACGTCGACCTGCAGGCACGCCTGGCCAACGAGGAGGCGCAGCGCGACGCGATGCTGGCGCTGCTCAAGCAGGCGAAGACGATCACCGACATCATCTCCGTGCAGAACCAGCTCGGCCAGATCACTCAGCAGATCGAGCAGCTGAAGGGCCAGATCGCGTACTTCGATCACAACACGGCGTTCAGCACCATCACGGTCACGCTCACGGAGGCCGGCGCACCGGCGCAGGTCGCATCCTCGGACAGCTGGGGCCTTGCCACCGCGCTCAACGAAGGGGCTCACAACTTCGTCGCCACCATCAACTACGTCGTCACGGGCCTGGGCGCGATCGGCCCGATCCTGGTCCTCCTCGGCCTCGGGTACCTGGTGTGGCGCTCGCGGCGCCGCCCTGCGCTGCCTCATCACGCATAGCCGTCTCTTGCCAGGCCGGGCGTCGCCCGGCCTG
>DAIPXW010000407.1:0-2760 GCA_036783075.1 Candidatus Dormiibacterota bacterium
CAGCACGATCCCCGACACGGCGATGACTCCGAGGTCTTGATAGCTCGCGAGCGCCCCGAGGATGTCGACGGTCTGCACCGAGAACGGGCTCGGGAAAGCTCGAGGTACATAGCCGAACAGGAACCCGGCCAGGCCGTTGAGGAGCGTGGCCAGGCCCAGGGTCACGATGACGAGGGTGAGGATTGGCGCGCGCTCGACCGGCTTGATGACGATGCGCTGTATCGCAACGCCACCGGCGAAGGCGATGACCAGGGTCAAGGGGAAGGCGATCCAGTAGGTCACGCCGTGGTCGATGAGCGCGAAAGCGACGAAGGTGGCGAGCATCGCCATCTCGCCCTGTGCGAAGTTGACCAGGCCCATCGAGTTGTAGATGAGGACGAGCGCGAGGGCAAGGCTCGCGAAGATCCCGCCGGTGGCGATGCCGCTGACGACCTGCTGGAGGAATTCCTGCATCAGTAACCCAGGTACGAGCGCCGGATGGACTCGTTGCCTTTCAGCTCTTCGCTCGCCCCTTTGAGCGCCACGTGTCCGACCTCCAGCACGTAGGCGTGACTGGACATGCCGAGCGCGAGCTTCGCGTTCTGTTCCACCAGGAGCACCGCCACATGGTCGACCTGGTTGATGGTGCGGATGATGTCGAAGATCGCCCGTACCACGATCGGTGCCAACCCGAGCGACGGCTCGTCGAGCAGCATGAGCTTCGGCTTCATCAGCAAGGCGCGCGCCAGGGCGAGCATCTGCTGCTCGCCTCCTGAAAGGGTGCTGGCCGAGAGCCGGCGCCGCTCGCGCAGGACGGGGAAGTACTCGAACACCCGGTCGTAGTCCTTGCGCACTTCCGCTCGGTCGCGGCGCAGATGCGACCCCAGTCGCAGGTTCTCCTCGACCGTGAGCTCGGTCAGGATGCCCCTGCCTTCCGGCACGTGGGCGATGCCGCATCTCACGATGTCCTCGGTCGACATCCGTCTAAGCGATCGGCCCCCGAAGCGGATCTCGCCCGTCCATGACACGCCGCGCGTGATGGCACGCAGCGTCGTGGTCTTGCCTGCGCCGTTGGCCCCGAGCAGCGACACGACCTCGCCTTCGGGCACGGCCAGCGAGACGCCGTGGAGAACTGACGTCGGCCCGTATCCGGCACGGACCTCTTCGAGCTCGAGCAGCGCGCTCATCTAGGCGGCCCCGAGGTAGGCTTCGATGACCGCAGGGTTGTTCTGGACCTCGGCGGGGCTGCCTTCCGCGATCTTCTTTCCGAAGTCGAGCACGACCACCCGGTCTGAGATGCCCATCACGAAGGCCATGTGGTGTTCGACGAGAAGCATCGTGACCTCCAGCTCCTTCCGGACCCGGCGCAGCAGGAGCGCCATGGCGTCGACCTCCTCGTGGCTGATGCCGCCGGCGGGCTCGTCGAGCAGCAGCAGGCGAGGCCGGGAGACAAGCGCTCGCGCAAGCTCCACGCGCTTCTGGGTTCCGAACGGCAGGGCGGCCACCGGCAAGGCGGCGATCCGTCCCAGACCGACGAAATCGATCATCTCGAGTGCGCGTCTTCGCGCCGCGCCCTCCTCTTTGACCGTGCGCGGCATCGGGACGGTCGACTCGAGCCAACCGCTCGCCGTCCTGATGTGGTCGCCGACCACCACGTTCTCGAGCACCGTCATCGAGCGGAACAGGGCGACGTTCTGAAACGTCCGGGCCAGGCCGTGCCGGATGACGTGGTGCGCCGGCATCCGCGAGACGGGCTCTCCGTCGACGAGGACGACGCCCGAGCTTGGCCGGTAGACGCGCGTGACCACGTTGAACAGCGTCGTCTTGCCCGCGCCGTTCGGGCCGATCAGGGCGACGACCTGTCCCGACTCCACGCTGAACGACACCCGGTCGAGGGCCACGACCCCTCCGAAGCGGACGCTCAGGTCGCGCACCTCGAGGAGCGGCATCAGCGGGTCAGTGTATTGGTGCGCCGCCTTCCCGGCTAATAGTCGCTTGGCTCCGGGAGATCTGGAGGCTCGTCTGGCGTCGGCGGCATGGTTGCCGGCGGCTCGAGTCCCGGCTGCGGACCGAACGATCCCGAGGTCTCCGGTGCGGGGTTCCCGAAAGCCGATGCCGGGTTCTCGTAAGTCGATGGCGGCGGCTCGACCTCCGGCGTCGCGGGAGGAGAGGCGGCGGGCGGCGAGGGCGGAAGCACGTCCGCCCAGGCGGACGCAACCGGCGCAGGAGGCGGCGGCGCCGGCGGCGGTGTTCCGAAACCGGCGGCGTAGTCGGGCCGCGTGGCAAGGTGGGAGACCGCCACTGATTTCAGCGTGGTCTGCCGGGGTCGCATCACGATGCTCAAAACCAGGTAGCCGAGGGCGACCAGGAGGCCAAGGGCGCCGATGATCGGAAGGATGACGAACGGCGGCTTCATGATCATGTCGAGGCCGTTGATCGTGGCCGCTGCCCGGGTGGGGCTGGCGAAGTCGGTCGGTCCTGCCGTGGCGGACGGCGTCGGGGATTCAGAGGGCGACGGGGACTCCGACGGCGAAGGCGATTGGGAGGGCGACGGGGTCACGGCCTGCAGCGTGAAGTTGGCGCACGGGAACGGCGCGACGCTGGCGCACAGGCGATGGACGCCGGGTGAGTCCCCTGAGAACGGCTTGACCTTCGTGGTGAAGTTGCCGCTGCCGTCCGCGTTCGCGCCGCCGGCGACCTTGTTGCTCGGGGGATCCCAGTACAGCGTCATCTGCTCGTTCGCCAGGAATGCGCCGCCGTTCACCGTGATCTGCGTGGTCG
>DAIPXW010000408.1:0-2760 GCA_036783075.1 Candidatus Dormiibacterota bacterium
CGGGGGCTATGGAGGATCTGGTCAAGCTGCCGGGCATCGGACGCAAAACGGCGAACGTGATCCTCGGGGTCGGGTTCAACGTGCCGGGATTCGCCGTCGACACACACGTGACGCGCCTGACCAACCTGCTTCGCCTGGTATCGACTCGCGACCCGGTCAAGATCGAGTACCAGGTCTGCCGGATGGTCCCGAAGGAAGAGTGGACGGGGCTTTCGCTGCGCTTGATCCTGCACGGCCGGCGGGTCTGCATCGCGCGGCGGCCGCGCTGCGAGGAATGCATCCTCAACGATTTCTGCCCGTCATCCCAGACCCTCCCGAAGCGCCGCCGGCAAAGCTAGTACGCGCTTCGAGGGCCCACCCTCCTCCCGGCCCGGCCCCACCCGCGCCGGCACGCCTCGCGCCAGTGAACGTCACAAAGTTAGAAGAGGAACCTCGCTTGTTAAGGGCGAACATTTGTTCTACCATGCCGGAATGGAGCCTCCTGAGCCGCGACTGGCCGACGTCGGCTACCTCGAGGTGCAGTGCAAGACGGCCCTGAACCCGGTGAAGGGCATGGGTTTCGGCTGGTCGCTCAACCCCTACACGGGCTGCGAACATCGCTGCGCGTTTTGTTACGTCCGGGCTTACGAGCTGCGCGCCGACCGTCCTGCCGACGATCGCTACGGGAGAACGATCCGCGTCAAGGTCAACGTCGCCGCCGTGCTCCGCGCCGAGCTTTCCCGCAAGTCGTGGCGCAAGGAGACAGTCGTCATCGGCGCCGCGACTGATCCCTACCAGCCGGCCGAAGGCCGCTTTCGCCTTACGCTCCAGTGCCTTGAGGTGCTCCGCGACCTCTCGAACCCGATGGGCCTGATCACCCGCGGCCCGATGATCGTCCGTGACATCGACGTGCTGACCGACCTGGCACGACGCGCCGACGTGCACATCACCTTCAGCATCCCGACCGTCGACGAGGACGTCTGGCGCCGAACCGAGCCTGGGACCGCCCACCCGAAGCAGCGCCTCCGCGCCATCGAAAAGCTCGTCGCGGCGGGAATCGACGTTGGCGTTGGCATGGCGCCGATACTGCCGGGTCTCTCCGACCGTCCCGACCGCCTCGAGGCGGTGGTCAAGGCGGCCCGCGCCGCGGGCGCCACCGGTCTGTGGTCCAACATGCTCCACCTGCGCGACGGGACCCGCGAGCATTTCATGTCCGTGCTCGAGCGCCACTGGCCCGAGCTCGTGCCCCGGTACGAGCATGCGTACCGCTCCCGCGCGTACCTGCCGGCGGGATTCAAAGAGGCGACGATGCGCGAGGTCGGAAGGCTGCGCGCGGTGCACGGCATCTCTGACCGACGGGGCGTCATCCTCAAGCCTCCTCCCGAGCCCGAGCAGCTCTCGCTGCTCGCCTAGCAATTACGATTTGGCGCATGCGTAGCCCGATCGACGTGCTGGCCGGGCGCGTGGGTGGCTTCCAGAAGATGGAGATCGCGCGCCGCACCGTGCCCTGTTACAAGCACGTGATCGAGAAGGACGGCGAGAGGCTGTCGGTCTGCTTGCTGGTCGACTCGGGCAAGCTGTACCGCTTCCCGTTCGAGACCGCGAAAGGGATCAAGGGACTCACCGTCAAGGCTCGCTATCTGCGCGGCGAGATGGAACACCTGCGGCTTCGCGAGTTCCAGCCTGGTCTGTGCCGCTATGTCGAAAGAGCCGACAAAGCCGTCTGAGTCGCTCGTCCAGGAGCTGCTCGCCGAGAGGCGCGAGCTGAAGGTCGCCGTCGAAAGGCTGCGACTCGAGCTGGCCGACGCTACAGCGACATCGACCGGACCTGACCGCCGGTTGGCCGAGCTCCAGGGTGAGATCGAACGCTTGAGATACCAGCTCGCGTCGGCTCGCGCCGAGGCGGGGTTGATGCGTGAGGAGCGAGACGAGCTCAGGGCCGGAGTGGAGCGCGTGCTCGACCGCCTGGCAAACCCCTAGACAAGAAAGAAGGCCCCGCCGCGGCGGGGCCTTGCGCATTGATCGATTTGGAGGCCTACTTGGCCCAACCCTCCACCATCGGAACGTAGGAGGCAGCCATCGGGCCGACGACCGGGTAGGTGACCCGGCCTCCGTTTGCCTGTACGGCGAGGACCACACCGACGACCCACATGACAAACCAGACCAGTCCAAAGAGCGCCAGGATGATCCCGAGGATGCCGGCGGTGGCGATGGTCAGTATCCACAGCGCGATGTAGACGACGAAGGCCGCCCCATGGATCACGGTTGCGTTGGCGGCGTTGTGCTTGACGTCCGCGTCGTCTTTGCCGACGAACAGCATGATGAAGCTGCCGATCGGCGGAAAGAGCCCCCAGGCGAGGATGGTGTAAAGGTTCTTGTTGCTCCCAACCGAGCTCGGGGACCCGCCCATGGGCGACGGCTGTGAGGGGGGTGGGGGCGGGATCTGCGACATTGGCTATCTCCTCCTAATGGCTGGCGTGTTGCGCGCCCGATTATGGGTTGAATGTTGCGAAAACGCCATAGGCAGAGCATCTTGGCCCGGAGCGGCGCCGAACGGAACCCACTCTGCTAGGCTCCGGGCGAGATGACCGATTCCGGTCAGCCGGCAGGGACACCGCCCGACTCACCTGAACCCTCCGTTCCTGCATGGGCACCCAAACCGACCGAGCCCGAGCCCGACGAGCCGCCGGCGCAACCACACGGGGCCGCCCCGCCGGCGTTCGAGGACGTGGCCGCCACCATGCGCCTGCCCGCGACTTATCACCCGAGCCCGGTCCCGCC
>DAIPXW010000409.1:0-2751 GCA_036783075.1 Candidatus Dormiibacterota bacterium
TGGCCCGGCGCCGCGTCGCTGCCCACGCGACCACGACGCGGGGACCCCAAAGGATGCGCTCCTCCTGGCGCCACGCCTTCCTTGGCTCCGGCCGCCGATGCCGCGAAATCTGCGGCGGACCTTCGGGTCGGGACACTAGGCACTCTGCCAGAACGCGATCCGCAGGCGGTGCGCGTCATGTTCGACCGCATCGCCCGCCGCTACGACCTCGTCAACACGGTGCTGTCGGCGGGCACGGATGGCGGTTGGCGCCGGCGCGCGGTGCGTGCGAGCGGCCTGCAGGCGGGCGGCTCGGCGCTCGACGTCGCATGCGGCTCGGGCAAGCTGACGGCCGAGCTGGCGAAGGTCGCGGGCAAAAACGGCCGGGTGGTCGGCCTCGACTTCAGCCCGCGGATGCTGGAGGTCGCGCGCCAAGACCACCCCGGGATCGAGTTCGGCGAGGGCGACGCCCTGGACTTGCCTTATGCGGATGGAACGTTCGACGCCACGACCATCGCCTTCGGTCTGCGCAACCTGTCCGACCCGGTGCGCGGGCTGAGGGAGATGCTGAGGGTGCTGAAGCCGGGTGGCCGCGCGGTCGTCCTGGAGTTCGTGCGGCCTCCGCAGGGGCCGATCGGCGGCGCGTACCGGCTGTACCTGCGCACGCTGCTGCCCGCGGTCGGCGGCGCCCTGTCGGGGCAGCCAGCCGCGTATCGGTACCTCAGCGACACCGTCGACACCTACCGGACGCCTGCAGAGCTGCACGCGATGGCCGTCGAGGCAGGCTGGTCACATGTGGGCTACAAGGGCCTGGCCTTGGGGACGGTCGGCATCGTCTCGGGGCAGCGCGAGCTGTTGCCCTAGGCGCGTCAGGACATTCGGTCGACGGCTGAGCGGGCAAGGCTGATCAGGGTCGGCCGGAGCCCGTCGAGCTCGACGCGCTCGAGCTCGCGCACCGCCGCTTCCACCAGCGAGTGCGCCTCGGTGCGGACGCGGCGAAGTGCGCCGCTCGACTCGACGAGCTCGGCGACTCGCGCGACCTCCTGATCGCCCAGGGCTCCCTCGAGGAGCCGGCGGACCTCCGGCCCGACGGCGCGGTCCTCGGCCGCGTAGATGAGCGGGAGCGACAGCACCCGCTGCCGGATGTCCAGCCCGACCGGCTTCCCGGAGCTGGAGCTGAAGTCGACCAGGTCGTCGGCCATCTGGAAGGCGACCCCGAGCAGGTCGCCGTACCGCCTCAGCGCCTCGACGATCTCGGGGCTCGCCTCCGAGAGGAGGGCGCCCGACGCGCAAGCGGCCGCGAAAAGGGCGGCGGTCTTCCCGCGCACCACGCGCAGGTAGGAGTCGTGGTCTCCTGGGTAGGTGCCGCGCAATGCGACATCGTCGATCTGCGAGGCGCAGATGGCTTCGAGGGCCTCGGCGATCGAGGACGTCACACCACCGTTGCCGATCTCGGCGATCAGCCGGGTCGCCTTCGCGAAGTAGTAGTCCCCGACTGCGACCGCGCGGTCCGGCCCTTCGGAGGCGGCGACCGTCGGGCGCCCGCGGCGGTGGGTGCTCTCGTCCACGTAGTCGTCGTGGATCAAGGTCGCGTTGTGGAGGAGCTCGACGGCTGCGGCGAGGGCCGCCGAGCGAAGGGGCTCGCTGCGAGGCCCGATTCCCGCCGTGAGCTGTACCAGCTTTGGGCGCAGGCGCTTGCCGCCGGCCTCGACCAGCCGGCGCATCGGCGCGGCGACCGGCTCGGGGTCGACCAGGAGCTGGCGCGTGAGCTCGAGCTCCACCAGTCGCTCCGCGCCGTTCGATCGGGCGCCGTCCGTGCTGTCGCCGAAATCGCCGTCCAGCTGAAAGGCCATCTCCCGGCGCCGCGGACCGTCGAGCTCGACGGCGAACACCGACTGCCAGCGCCCGAGCACGAGCTCGCTGTTCTCGACCAGAAGGGTGGCGAATGCTGTGAGCAGGAGCTGGCGGCAGTGGGCGTGGCCGTTGACCGGCTCGTCGAGCGCGATGTCGAAGCGGCGGGCGAAATCGTCGTGCTCGTAACCCGCGCCCGCCGGCGCGATCCTCTCGAGAAGGCTTTCGAAGTCGCGAAGCAGCAGCGGCTCGTTCTCGTTGACCGCGATGCCCACGGTCGTGTGAAGCGACTGCAGGTGGAGACGGCCCGTCCTCAGGCCCGAGCGGTGGACCTGCTCGCGAAGTCGATCGGTGATGTCGACGAACTCGGTGGCGTGTCTGGTCTCAAACCGAAGCCGGTTGCCGATCATCGCTCGGTCTCGAACGCTCGAAGCAGGAGGTCGCGCGTGTGTGGCGCCGGGCGGCCGGAAGCCGCCGCCGACGCCATCTCCTCGATCGCGCGTGCGAAAGCGATCTGCACCGACCGCGGCGCGGCGTCGGCCAGGAGGCGGGACGAGCGTGCGAGGCAGAGGTCACCCATGAGCAGGGTCGGTGGAGCGGCCGCGCGGCCGCCAAGGCCCTGGAGCCGGATGCCGACCTCTATGAGCGCCGCGGCGAGCGCGAGCTTGGGCTGCGCGGAGGCGGCGTAGCCGTCGACCGCGTCCTCGTAGGCGCGATAGGCGTCGGACAGCCCGTCTTCCCACAATCCCTCGAGGCGGGCCAGGTCGCGGTCGATGACCTGGGCTTGAGGCCGGCTCACAGGGGCTCGATCAATGAGGCGGCAAGCTGGCGGAACGCCGACAGCGCCTTGAGGCACGACTCGTCGTCGCGGGTCACGACGTAGTAGAGGCCGAAGCCGAGCACGGTGTTCAGGACCAGCGG
>DAIPXW010000410.1:0-2726 GCA_036783075.1 Candidatus Dormiibacterota bacterium
CGAACAGGTTCGTGGCCAGCCGCTCCTCGGTCATGGTCAGGTGCTCCTCGAGCTTTTCATACCGTGCCAGGCCGCGGATGAGCTCGGCGATCAAACCTACGTCCGACGCCTGCCCGGGGCGGATGCGAAGAGTCATCGTGGCCTGTCTCGCAGCCTGAAGACGAGGCGCATCGCTCCATGCGTGTCCGAGAAGCTCGCGATCTTGTTGTCGACGAGTCCGGCCGCGAGCCCGGCTTCGATGACGTCCGTGTCTTTGATCTCTGACCGAACACCCTTGGGCCTGATCACCCAGATCGCTCCGTTCGGCTCGATCCAGGCTTTCAAGTCGTCCAGGCGCGCAAGGTCGGCAGGGTCCCTGACGCCCATGAACACGATGTCGCACCGAGCGCGTGGGCGCCCGCGGGTGATGTCTTTGGTGCGACTCCGAAGCAGCGAGAGGAACCCGGGGTCCTCGAGGTCGACCAGCGCCACCTTCGAGGAAGGCTTCACGCCCAGCTTGTCGAGGAGAGGGCGGGTCGACGGGACGTCGGGGCTCAGCTGCGCTCTTCCGTCGTGCCGGAGCCGCGCACGGCGCTGAACACTATCAACCCGACGAGCCAGCCCCCGTAAGCGCCGGCGATGCACATGATGAGAATCGGTATCGCGGCCGGCACCCCGAGCCGGGTCGACAACACGAAACCGAGGCCGGTGAACCCGCCGAAAACGGCGGCCCCCGCGACTCCCCCGGCCACGGCGCCCGCGAGGACCGCGGCCGTGATAGGTGTCTTCAGACTTCGATCACCTGGAGGTCGGCGACGGCGCCGTCGACGGTACCGTCGTAAAGATGGTTGAACATGAATCGGGTCTTCGGGTGGCGCTCCCTCAGGGCCTTCGCGTTCTCCCAGCTCATGTGGCTGAAGACGTCACCCGGCCCGGTCGCCTCCACGATTGCGACATCGGCTCCGTCGACGAGCTTGTCGAGCGGCGACGTTGCCTCGGTGTCGCCAGAGTAGGCGATGATCCGCCCGTCGACCCAGATCCGGTACCCGTTGCTGCCGCTCGTGCCGTGGTCGAGCTTGATGGTCTCGTACTTGAAGCCCGCGGCGACTCCTGAGGGCTGTGCGACCTCGTACGTGACGTGGAATCGCGGCAGCATCACCGGCTTCCAGTCGATGCCCCAGCTGACCTCCCAGAGAGCCTCGAGCCGTTCATCGATCCCCTCCGGGCCGACGAAAGTGATGGGGCGCTGGTCGACGAACACGCGATGCAGCACGAATGGAGGAAGGCCGAGCGTGTGGTCGCCGTGAAAGTGCGTCAGGAAGACCACCTCGATGTCGCCGGGATCGATCCCGACCCGATTCATGTGCGGAAGCAGCGGCGCGCCGCCATCCAGGAGCAGGCGACCGTTCACCACCACGGCTCCGTTGTACCGGTCCAGCGAAAACGCAGCCCCGGTGCCGAGAAACGCGAGCTCTACGCGATGGTTACCGCCTGGTTCAGGTACACGTCCTGGATTGCGTTTAGTAACTCCACTCCCTCCTTCATCGGGCGCTGGAACGATTTGCGGCCGCTGATCAAGCCCATGCCTCCGGCTCGCTTGTTGATCACAGCGGTGCGGACAGCCTCTTTCAGGTCCGCAGCCCCGTGTGACTCACCCCCTGAGTTGATGAGGCCGGACCGGCCCATGTAGTTGTTGACCACCTGGTAACGACATAGATCGATCGGATGGTCGCTTGACAGCTTGTCGTACACACCCGGCGCCGTCTTGCCGAAACCTATGACCTCGAATCCCCGGTTCGTGTCGGGGAGCTTCTGTTTGATGATGTCCGCCTGGATCGTCACACCGAGGTGGTTAGCCTGCCCGGTCAGGTCGGCGGCCGACTCGTAGTTGACGCCGTCCTTCTTGAAGGCGGGGTTGCGCACGTAGCACCAGAGCACGGTCGCCATGCCGAGCTCGTGCGCGTGATGGAAGGCGACCGCCACCTCCTGCAGCTGGCGATCCGACTCCGGCGAGCCGAAGTAGATGGTGGCGCCCACGGCTACGGCGCCCATGTCCCACGCCTCCTTCACGGTGCCGAAAAGGATCTGGTCGTAGTGGTTCGGGTAGGTGAGCAGCTCGTTGTGGTTGAGCTTGCAGATGAACGGGATGCGGTGCGCATACCGCCGCGCGACCGAGCCCAGGACCCCGAACGTCGAGGCGACCGCGTTGCACCCACCCTCCACTGCGAGCTCGACGATCTTGCCTCCATCGAAATAGATCGGGTTGGGGGCGAACGAGGCGCCGGCGCTGTGCTCGATGCCCTGGTCGACCGGCAGGATCGAGAGATAGCCGGTGCCCGCCAGGCGGCCGTGCCCGAAAAGCGCCTCCAGGCTGCTCAAGACCCGGGTCGGGCGATCGCTGTCCTTCCAGACGCGGTTCACGAAATCCGGCCCCGGCAGGTGGAGCTGCTCTTTGGGCACGGTCTGGCACTTGTGATCGAGCAGGCTCTGGGCGTCTCCGCCCAGGATCTCCTCCAGCTTCCCCAACGAGCCCCTGGTGACTGTAGCCATCATTGCCTCTTACACATTTAATTAGCGTAGTTCGCAGGATCGCGCGGGCGCCTGCGTCACTCTATAGTGCGCCGATATGACTGAGCGGGCGAGCGACCTCCTTTCAGAGCTTGCCGCACGGCTCTCTGCCAACGTTTCCGAGAGCGGGCTGGTGGCCGCGGAATCGGTCCGAGCGATCGAGCCGGACCTGCTCGGCG
>DAIPXW010000411.1:0-2722 GCA_036783075.1 Candidatus Dormiibacterota bacterium
CGCCTACGTGCGGCGCGACCGCGTCGCCGTCGTCATCTTCAAGAACCGCACCGCGGAGGTCGTGCTGCGTCCCACCTCAAGCGTGTCGCTGGCGCGCCGGCGCCTGGAGAAGCTGTCTGTGGGCGGCACGACGCCTCTGACCCATGGCCTGATGGCCGGGTACAAGGTCGTGAAGACGGAGCTGCTGCGCGACCCGACCATCCGTCCGCTCCTGGTGCTGATCAGCGACGGGCGCGGCAACATCTCGATGTTCAAAGAGGAGCCGCTGGTCGAGGCGCAGAAGGTCGCGGCGCTGATCGATTCGGAGGACATCGACGCCCTGGTCATCGACTCCGCGCGCGACTACAGCCACCTGCCTTCCGTGCAGCACCTGGCCCGCGTCGCCCCGATGTACCAGACGTACGCGATCAATGCTTGCGCGGACCTGGCGGAGAGGATGGGCGCGCGCTACTACGGCCTGTATGACCTGTCCCGCGACGAGATCGCATCAGCAGTGGAGCGGGAGCTGGGCCGGAGCGGTCGGTAGTGGATATGAGGGAAAACCCTGGGATGGTTTTCCCTCATCGCACGTGCGGCTTTGCCGCAGGTGCTGCTCCCATTCCGGTATGTGGATGGGATCGTCTGAGAAGCTGAAACCACGCCTCGATTGGGTGGGCTGATGACAGAGTCGCGGCCGGGTTAAACCCGACCGCCCTTGCCACGCAAGGTGAGTGAGGGAATCGCGGTCGGTAACATCTGTTAGCGATGGCCATCGACAGGTACTCCTACCCGTTCACCGCGATCGTCGGCCAGGAGCAGATGAAGCTGGCCCTGGTCCTCAACGCGATCAACCCGACGATCGGCGGAGTGCTCATCCGCGGCGAGAAGGGGACGGGCAAGTCGACCGCGGTGCGGGCGCTGGCGAGACTGTTGCCCGACCAGCAGGTCGTCGAGGGCTGTCACTTCGGCTGTCACCCGGACGACCCCGAGGACTGGTGCCTCGACTGCCGCGAGCGAGCGCGTGCCGGTGCATTGCCCGTGACCACGCGCCGGATGCGCGTCGTCGAGCTTCCGATCAACGCCTCCGAGGACCGCGTGGTCGGCACGATCGACCTCGAGGCGGCGCTCAAGGAAGGCTCGCGGCGGTTCGAGCCAGGTGTCCTCGCCGAGGCCAACCGGAACATCCTCTACGTCGACGAGGTGAACCTGCTCGACGACCACATCGTCGACGTGTTGCTCGACGCGGCGGCCATGGGCATCAACACCGTGGAGCGCGAAGGCGTTTCCGTCTCGCACCCGTCGCGCTTCATCCTGGTCGGCACGATGAACCCGGAGGAAGGCGAGCTCCGGCCGCAGCTCCTCGACCGCTTCGGCCTCTGCGTCGACGTCGAGGGGATCCGGGACCTGGACCAGCGCGTCGCCATCGTGGAGAAGCGCGCCGTGTGGGAGGACGACCCCAAGCTCTTCTCCCAGCAGCACGCGGAGTCCGAGCAGGCCGTGCGCTCGCAGATCGCGGAGGCGATCGCCACCGTGCCCGAGGTCGAGCTGCCTCGCGAGATCCTGCGCCTGATCGCACAGATCAGCATCGCGCTGGAGGTGGACGGTCACCGTTCCGACCTCGTGTGCGCCCGCGCCGCGCAGGCCAAGGCGGCCTACGACAGCGCCGAGCGGGTCGGCGTCGCTCAGGTCGGCCAGGTCGCGGAGATGGTCTTCGCGCATCGCGTCCACTCGGTCCCCTTCGGCAAAGGCGGCCCCAACCTCGGCGAGGTGATCGCCCGCATGGTCGGCCAGGGCTGACCTTCCAGGGCCGCGCCGTCCAGGCGTTAAGTCCTTAGTGCACACAAAGGGTCAGAAGGGCTCCATATCGGCACTAGACTGGAGCGCGTCCATGGCGTCGGCATCCGAGGAACCGGCACTCCCACCGCAGCGCGCGGCCGACCTCCTCACCCGCATCGAGCAGAACGTCCACCGCGTCATCGTCGGCAAGGAGCGTGTCGCGCGGCTCGCGGTGGCCGGTCTCGTGGCGGGCGGCCACGTTTTGCTGCAGGACCTTCCGGGGACCGGCAAGACGATGCTGGCTCGAGCGCTCGCGACGTCGGTCGGCGGAACCTTTCGCCGGATCCAGTGCACGCCTGACCTGCTGCCCTCGGACATCACCGGCTCGAGCATCTTCAACCAGAAGGACATGAGCTTCGAGTTCGTCGCCGGGCCGATCTTCGCGAACGTCGTCCTGGCCGACGAGGTCAACCGCGCCACGCCCCGCACGCAGTCCGCGCTGCTCGAGGCGATGGGGGAGGGGCAGGTCACCGTCGAGGGGACGACCCGCACGCTCGAGCGTCCGTTCTTCGTGGTCGCGACCCAGAACCCGGCGGAGTTCCACGGCACCTACCCGCTGCCCGAGTCGCAGCTGGACCGGTTCATCCTCGCGATGGAGATGGGCCCGCCAACGGACGACGAGGCGATGGAGGTCCTCGCGCGGCGCGAGCACGGCGACCCGCTCGCCGAGCTGGGGGCGGTGGTCAACCTCCTCGAGGTGATCGAGCTGCAGGACGCCTGTCTTCGCGTCGTCTCGGCTCCTGCGATCCGCACCTACATCGTCTCTCTCCTCCACGCCATCCGCGCGAGGCCCGATGTCTTGCTCCCGGCGAGCATGCGGTCCGGTGTCTACCTCCAGCGCGCCGCGCAGGCGTGGGCGCTGTTCGAGGGCCGCGACTTCGTCCTGCCGGACGACGTCAAGCTGCTC
>DAIPXW010000412.1:0-2720 GCA_036783075.1 Candidatus Dormiibacterota bacterium
GCCGGCGTGTTGGTCTTTCTCGCAGAGACCGGGTTGAACATTCACAGCGAGCGCCAGATCTCGGGCGCGTAGGCCATCGACCTCTGTGCAGCTCTGATTCGAGCGGGCTCGGCTGTCGCACGGAAGCTGCGTGCCATCGTGCAGCAAGGCACTTCGTTCGGACCGACGCACGGGCCAGGACCGTGAGCGTCCGGGTTCTATCCCGGCCAACGACTTTCTCGGACCAAAGTGTCCCTATCTGAACTTCAGGCTGCGCGGCGACGGACCAGCCAGACCGTCACGACGATGAGGATCAGAGACAACGCGAGCAGCCAGCCGCCCTCGATCCACTGGAACGTCCAGAAACGGCTGGCCGGCTGGTAGGTCGTCAATTGCGTGAGACCGTGCTGGATCAGATACTGCACGGGGTCTCCGAGGTTAGCCGGAGTCGCGGGGCCGGGTTGGAAAAGGTTGGGGGTGAGTGCCCGAACATCGACCGGAGCGAAGGTCTGGTTGATCAAGTCCAGGCTCGCCGGGTTGCCGCCCTTGAACCAACCCTGATTGATGATCCAAGCGCCCGTAGGAATGTTTGGGTTGTTCGTGACCACGGGCGCCTGGTAATGCCCGCGCAGGAACGCCCCGGTCACGAAGGCGATACCAGCCCACGCAGTGATCGTCGCGAACATTGCGGGTACGACCCGCCGGATCAGTATGCCGGCCAAGACGCCAATCGCGAACGCGGCCAGCGTCCAGGCCGCGAGAGCCACTCCGCTCAGGTCGAAGAGAGTGGGATAAAGCGGGCCGTTGCTGTCCCCCGCGTCGAAGATCGGTTGGACGTACCAGGAGACAAGCACGCTGAACGCTGCCGCGGCAATCGTGGCCGCAACTGCAAGTGGCACCAGCTTGGCCACGGTCCACCGCGACCGGCCGAAGCCCTGGGTCCAGGCGTAGCGGAAGGTGCCAGTCTCGAATTCCCTCGCCAGCAGCGGCGCGCCGGCGAACGCTCCGATCAAGGCTGGGATCGCCTGCAGCAGGCCAAAGGTAACCCCGACGCCAGGCGCGTAGGTCCGCAAGAAATCGTTGACCACTCGGTTGCACGGATCTGAACCTGCTGGGCGGCAGCCGGCCACGGCTGCGTAGGCATCGTGCATCGGGAGACCCGTTACAACCAGGTATGCGGCCGCCGCTCCGAAAAGCGCAACGACACCCGCCAACGCGAGCCTGTGCTGTCGCCAGGTGACCCAGGCCATTCTCCTCCACGGCAGCGGCCGCAGTCTCGCCAGTGGTCTGGTTTCAGGGGGTGTGTTCAGCGCAATCAATTCGCCACCTCCATCGGCCTGAGACGCGCGGAACGCGCTGGGCCGGGCAACCACGCAGCGTCGGGCTCGCGCAAGTAGGCCAGGGTGAGCTCTTCGAGGCTCACCGGGTGGGCCTCCCAGCCTGGGAGGACCGGGCCTGTCCTTGCGTCAATCCTGACCAGCATGTGGGCCTGCGCCTCGGCTCGCTGAGCGTGGACGAGGTTCAGGAGCTCTGCATACTGGTCCGCTTCAACGGCCGGACCGGTCAGCACGCGATGACAGGCGAGCAAGTCGTCGACCACGCCGGCCACCTGTACGCTTCCGTGCGATATGAGTACGAGGTAGTCAGCGACCCGCTCGAGCTCGGTCAGCACGTGCGAGGACAGCACCACCGACAATCCGTCGTCGGCAATGGCGGCCATCACGGTGGCCATGAAGTCGTGGCGGGCGAGCGGGTCGAGCATCGCCATCGGCTCATCGAGCACGAGCAACTGCGGCCGTCTGGCGAGCGCCAGGCTGAGCGCGAGCTGCGATTGCTGGCCGCCGGAAAGGTTGCCAGCCTTACGCTCCAGCGGAATGCCCAGCTCTCTCAGTCGGGCTCTGGCGTAGCCCCCGTCGAAGTGGCGATTCAGATTGCGGGTCAAGTGCAACATCTCCGAGGCGGTCAGGTTCTTGTAGAGGGGGGCGTCCTGCGCGACGAACGCGATGCCGTCGAGCGCCGCCGCCGATCCGGCGGGCTGCCCATCGAGCACTGTGACGATGCCGGCGCTGGGCGCCGCCAGCCCGACCGCCAGGTTCAAAAGCGTGGTCTTGCCGGCGCCGTTGGGGCCGACCAGCGCGACCACGTGCCCCGAGGGAATCGCCAGCGTGCACTCCCGCAGCGCCCATGCGTTGCCGTATCGCTTACCCAGGCCATTGGTTTCTACCGCGTTCATGCGACGGCCTCGGTTTCGCCGCGCCTTTCGCGTAAATCCCTCAGCGCGCTGGTGACCAGCGCCACCATCCCGTCTTCGTCCAGCCCTGCCGCTCCGGCCGTGGCCAGCCATACGAGGAGTGAGCGGCGCAGCTCGGCCAGCTCGGGCAGGGCGACCTGGCTGAGGGTGGCCCGGATGAACGTGCCCTGTCCAGGCCGTCCGGCAGCCAGTCCCTTGGTCTCCAGATCGCGGTAGGCCTTGAGCACCGTGTTCGGATTGATCGCCAGCAAGGCGACCGCATCTCGGACCTTGGGTAGCTGGTCGCCGGGCTTGAGGTACCCGAGTCGGAGAGCGTGCTCGACCTGCTGGACAAGCTGCAAGTAGGTCGGCACCCCAGACGCGGGATCAAGCCGGAAAGCGATCGGTGAAGCCGGTTGGCGTGCTGCCGCCGAAGGGGGGTCGCTGCCGTCGGGCGGAGGCGGCTGACTTATTGTCATAGGACAAGATTACAGCACCGGGAGCAGCGCTG
>DAIPXW010000413.1:0-2718 GCA_036783075.1 Candidatus Dormiibacterota bacterium
AAGGCGTGGCGCGAGTCGCTGCGCGAGCTGATGGAAACGGAGTGGAACGACATCCGCGGCCGGACGACCTGGTCGCCGGCAGCGTTCACGCCCCAGGTCTACCAAGAGGAAATGTCGGGCAAGCCGCGCATGAGCGGCGCGCGCGCGGCGCTGGAGTACTTCCACGTCCCCGACGACGATGACGTCCGCCTCGCGGAGTACGCCGCGCGCAAGCAGGAGATGGTGGTGCGGCTCATCGAGGCCGGCGACTTCACCGCGTACCCCGACGCACTGCGGTTCATCATCGCCGTCAAGGACGCCGGCATCCGGGTCGCGGCGGCGTCCTCGTCGAGGAACGCGAAACTGTTCCTGCGCAAGATCCGGCTCGACACGTTCGCCCAGGAGCAGCGGATCACGTCGGCATCGCTGCGCCCAGGCCTGACGCTGCTGGACTTCTTCGACGCCGACGTCTCGGGCCGGGACTTCGCCCACGGAAAGCCGGACCCCGAGATGTTCCTGACAGCGGCCCGGGAACTCGGCGTCGCTCCGTATGCCGCGTTGGTCATCGAGGACGCCGCCGCGGGCGTCGAAGCCGCCAAGGCCGGCGACATGGCCGCGATCGCTATCGCGCGGGCCGACGACGCCGACCGGCTTACTAGGGCAGGGGCCGACATCGTCGTCACGACGCTCGACGAAGTGGACCGCTCCGCACTGGCCGCCGGCCGCCTAGCCACGACATAACCGGACCTCCGCGGTCACGCTCGCTGCTGCTGCCGCCGCCGCTTGCGCAGCCGCTGGCCAGCAGCGCGGCGCAGCCAGGGACGGTGGCCTTTCCGCTCATAGGATGTGCCCGCATGGCACTTGCTCGACCGGATTCGATCGTCCCACCCGGGTCTTGCGGTTTCGATTGCGGCGCGACAAGCTACTGAGTGCACGCGCCGGACCGGACGGTAGCTAACCGTAGCAAGACAACTCAGCGCGTAAGGGTCTGGTGCACGGGGGTTCCCCGAGCCACTGGACGCCAGCGCGTGGCGCGCCGACCCCGCCGGCTGATGGTAGCCGTATGACGACCAGGATCGTGGGCCGAGGGGAAGGCGATGATTCAGAAAGTTTTTATATCGGGAATCGCCGGCTTTCTTGGCAGCCATCTGGCCGACCGTTTCTCCGATCGCGGCTGGCGTGTATCTGGAATCGACAATCTGTCTGGCGGCAGTGAGCGCAACGTCCCTGCCGGGGCTGATTTCCTCGTTGCCGACTGCTGCGACCGTGGTTCATACGCGCATCTGCTATCAGGTGCCGACCTGGTCTATCACTGTGCTTCGGCCGCCTATGACGGCCTGAGCATCTTCTCCCCGTCATTCGTGTTCAAGAACACCGCGCAGGCTACGGTGGACCTGGCCACCGCCAGTATCTCGGCAGGCGCCGGCCGGTTCGTCCATTGCTCGTCCATGGCACGATACGGCGCCCTGACGCCTCCCTTCACCGAGGACATGAAACCGGACCCAGTAACGCCATATGGCCTAGCCAAGCATACGTCCGAACTCATGGTCGAGAATCTGTTCAGCAGGCATGGCGGCGAGTACGCGATCGCAGTACCGCACAGCGTTATCGGCCCGCGGCAGCGCTACAGTGATCCGTACCGTAACGTCGCAGCCATCATGATCAATCGCATGCTCAGGGGCAAGCAGCCGATCATCTATGGTGATGGCAGCCAGTTGCGCGGTTTCAGCTTCGTCGGCGACGTGGTGGCGTTCCTGGAGCGCATGGGTGAGGAGCCAGCGGCCGAAGGTCAAATCATCAACGTCGGGCCGGACGAAGAAACGACGTCGGTCCTGCAGCTCGCGGAGGAAATCGCTGACATCATGTCATTCCAGCTCGATCCGATATTCGTGCCTGCCCGTCCGCTTGAAGTCAAACACGCCACCTGTAGCGCGGACAAGGCGCGAAAGCTGCTCGGCTACCAGACATCAACCTCGCTGCGCGATGGCCTCACCCGCATGGTCGAATGGATGGCGGTTCAAGAGCCGATGGAATTCAGCTACAACGTTGAGATCGAGATTCCGTCGGCCGGTACCCCGCAGACGTGGGTGAACAGGCTCATCTGATGGACAGAGAAACAGGTGCGAGCGCTCCGCGTTACCGGGTCTTGCTGGTGTCAAGCAGCGGCGGCGTGCTGCTCGACCTTCTCGCGCTGAAACCCTGGTGGTCCCGGCATGATGTGTCCTGGGTCGCGGTGCACGCCGAGGATACCGCCGCGCTGCTGACGGGCCAGCGCGTGCACTGGGAGCGGGAGCAATCGGCTCAACGTCCGCTCGGCGCGCTGGGCGCGGCAATACGCAGCCTGCGGATGCTGTGCCGGGAACGGCCCGACGTGATCATTTCCGCGGGCACAGGCGTCGCCGTCGGGGTGTTCCTTGCCGCCCGCGTGCTGCGGATCCCGGCCCTGTGGCTTGAGACGTTCAACATGGTGGACGCGGCGGGGTCGGCGAGCAAGATATGCTGCCGGCTCGCCGCCGCGGTCCTGGTCCAGCGGTCATCCCTGGTCGGCACGCGACCGCGTGCGGTTCTCATCGGTGAGCTGTACTGATGGCGCGCATCCTGGTCACCGTGGGTATGGGCCCCTGGCCCTTCGACCGCCTGATCCGGGCCCTCGGCCCGCTGTGTGCCGAGCACGAGGTTGTCCACCGCACGCATCGCCGTCAGCATCGAGTGGTCGGAGTTGTTGTAGCGGTGCAGGCC
>DAIPXW010000414.1:0-2707 GCA_036783075.1 Candidatus Dormiibacterota bacterium
GGCCGGCAACGATTCGGCGTCGGCTTCGGTGACCGGGGTGTCCGCCGACGTCAGCGTGACCAAGACGGTCAACAAGTCGACGCCGACCGTCGGCCAGAACGTGACGTACACGCTCGTTGCGCACAATCTCGGCCCTTCGGCGGCCCCAGGTGTGCAGTTCCACGATAAGTTGCCGGCGGGCGTGACGTTCGTGAGCTACACGGCCACCCAGGGGACATACGACCCCGCAACCGGGATCTGGAACGTCGGGACGATGAGCCGCGGCACCACGGTGACCCTGTCGCTGGTCGTGACGGTCAAGTCAAGCGGGGGGATCATCAACACGGTCACCACCCTGGCTGGAGCCTACTTCGACCCGAACCTGTCGAACAACGTCTCGAGCGCGGCGATCACGGCGGCGGGACTGCCCGGGCTGCCTAACACGTCGGCTCCGGACGGCATGGCGAACGCAGCCGTGCCTGCCGCGCCCCAGGAGCTGAAGGGCTTCTCCCTGGCCATCCTCAGCGTCGTCACCATCCTGAGCGTGCTGGGCGTTGCGGGGATCGGGACCCGGCGCACCCGGACCCGATACGGACGGCGCCGCTCGAGAGTCCGGCGTTACCAGAGCCCCCGGTGGTTGACGGTCGGCGTGGTTGCAGGGCTGGCCGCCGTCGCGCTGGTATGGAACCCGGCGGGCGAGCTCTCTCCGAGCTCGCCGCAATCCGTGGCCGGTATCGCGCCGGGCACTCTGCTGATCGGCAGCACGGCGGTCGTCGTCGCCCCGCCACCGGCACCACCGGCTGAGGCCTTCCACACGGTCACCGGCCCGATCACACCGTCCCGCCTGCGCATCCCGACGATCGGAGTCGACGCCTGGATCGGCGCGGTCGGTCTGCGGAAGGATGGATCGATGAACGTCCCGGACAACCTGTGGACCTCGTCATGGCTGGCGACCGGCCCTCGACCTGGTCAGGCCGGCAACGTCGTGATTGCCGGCCACCGAGGTGTCGGCAGCCCAGCGCTGTTCAGCCACCTCGAGAACGTCAAGCCGGGCGACAGAATCTACGTTGCGGATGCGGCGGGCAACCAGCACGTCTACGTCGTGACGCGTGTCGCCGCGCTCGACTTGAGCCCGTCCACGCAGCTCGCGGTGTTCGGCCCGACCAGCGCCCAGCAGCTGGTCTTGATCACGTGTTACGGACGATACATTCCGAGTGCGCGGACCTATGACCATCGTCTGGTCGTGTTCAGCCAGCCCCTTTCCATCTGACCTCGGCGGCGTGCGGCCTGAACGTGGGGCCTTGACCTACGGCGGTCGTTCTTCAGGTGCCGATGTCTACCTGTCTGCCGCCGCAACCTAACTCTGTGGGATCAAGCCGGCGGTGTGGGTGCCTGTGCGTCTCGCAGCTGCGGCCTTGCGCTCTTGGGCGATCTCGGTCAGGCGGTCCCAGGCCGGCGAGGACGTACCGAGCGATGTGGCGACCAGCTGGGCGATGGTCGGGTCCGGGACCGCCGGTCGCCCTCCGCCTTTGAGTCTGCCGTGCCGGTTGGAAAACCATCGCTCGGTGCGAGCCGCCAACGCGTGGAGGCGTGGGTCGTCCGGTGACCAGCCGAACGCCGCATCGTACTTGAGGTAGATGGCACAGAACTCCGGATCGCCCATCGCGTCCCGCTTGTCGGCGAACCAGGCGGCGGCTTGCTTCGGCGAGACCGACTGCAACAGGATCCAGCCATCGCGCTCCAACTGCACCGTGCGCAGGCTTACACCGAGCTCGTGCAGCCGATCAAGGAAGTCGGCGACCTCTGCGGAGACGAACAACCGGTCGCCGGCGCCGAGGCGGGCGATGCGCTCGCGGGTGCGTCGGAGCTCCTTGGTCCGTTCCTGCAGGTTGCGGTCGATCTCGGCGATCGCCGCGGCGAACCGCTCGCGGTCGGCGGCGAGCAGCTCCTTGACGCGGGCCAGCGGCACGCCCGCCTCGGCGAGCGTTTTGATCTTGATCAGGTCGATGGCGTCCTGGGCGGTGTACCGCCGGTAGCCTGACGAGTCACGCGGCGGCTCCTCGAGCAGGCCACGCTGGTGGTAGTGCCGGACGGCCTTGATCGTCACGCCCGCGTAGGCGGCAAGCCGGCCGATGGTGATCATGTGCTTCGGTCTTCGCTCGACCGGCTCCCGGCCCAAGACTCTCATGATGTCACCGGGTGGTCCGATCGAACGAAGTCCGGGCCCACAGGTAGCCGGCCAGCGCGATCGCCGCGCACCAGGCCAGGGCCAGGTAGGCGGTGTTGCCCACGGGCGCGCCGGTGAGCAGCGCGCGTATGGATTCCACCACCGGGGTGAACGGCTGGTGCTCTGCGAACCAGCGCACGCCTGCGGGCATCGTATTGACCGGCACGAAGGTGCTGGACAGGAAAGGAAGCAGGAATTGGATCGGCAGAGTCAGGCCATTGGCCCCCGCCGCGCTTTTGGCGACCAAGCCTATCGCGGCGGACAACCACGCCAGAGCGAATGAGAAGGCGGCAACGATGGCTATGACACCCAGCCAATCCCAGGCCGAGGCGCTGGGTCGAAAGCCGATCATCAGCGCCACCCCGGTTACGACCGTGGTGGTGACGAGCGCGCGCAGGACGCTGACGCCGACATGCCCCGCCAACAATGCGCCGCGACTGACATCCATTGTGCGGAACCGGTCGACGATGCCACCGGTCATATCGGTGCACACGTTGATCG
>DAIPXW010000415.1:0-2706 GCA_036783075.1 Candidatus Dormiibacterota bacterium
CGTCGCGCAGCGACCGGGCGATGAGAGGGAACCGCCGGTTCCCTCTCATATCTCTTACTAGTGGTGAACCTGGGCCTGGGCGATGCCGTAAATCAGACCCGCAAGCATAGGGGCGAGCAATAACAGGAACCACAGGCGCCACCAGAGCGGCCGGCTCTGTCCGCGCACGAGCTCGTGGCCGCAGAAGCCGCAGTAGCGGTCGAAGGGGCCGGCGATGCCACGACAGCTGCCGCATTGGTGGAGCTGAAGGCCGCAGTGGGCGCACCGCGCCTCGTCGGCGAGGTTGACGACCATGGCGGGCTGATCACACCGCGGACAAAGACTGGGAGCAACCAGAGCAAGAGGCGGAAGCTTCATGGTTTCACCAGCGTGGCAGGGCGGCCGAGTTCACCTCGGCCGCAACTTTGTCCTTATTCACTCCATGCATCGCCAGGAGTAACTATTCCGGAAATCACATCCTGGAGGGAGAGCAGCGCCGCAGGCGCGATGAGAGGGAACCGCCGGTTGCCTCTCATACCTCTTCTCATATCTCTGTGACGACAGGGATCACCATCGGACGGCGCCGGGTCTGCTTGTACACCGTCTTCTGCACCGCGTCGTGGATCGCCTCCTGCAGCAGGTTGAGGTCAGGTCGGGTCTCCGCGAAGCGCTTGATGCTCTGGACCGCCGCGCCGCGGGCCTCGGCCATGAGCCGGGCCGACAGCTCGGGCTCGATCACCCCTCGGGAGACCAGGTCCGGCCCTGCCCGGACCAGTCCGCTGTCCCGGTCCAGCGTGAGCGTAACGACCAGGATTCCGTCCTCCGCCAGATGCCGCCTGTCCCGCAGCACGACCTTCTCGACGTCGCCGACGCCGAGACCGTCCACGTAGACCAAACCGGTCGCGACCCTCTCGCCGCGCGCAAACGTATTTGCGTCCAGGTCGACCGTCTCGCCATCCTCGACCACGATGATGCGGTCTTCGGGTATCCCCGCCTCGCGGGCGATCTCGGAATGCAGGATGAGCTGGCGGTACTCGCCGTGGACCGGTATGAAGCAGCGCGGGCGTACCGCGTCGATCATCTCGCGCAGCTCGTCTCGCTGCGCATGACCGGTGACGTGCACGTTGCCGACCTCCGAATAAAAAACGCGCGCGCCGTGGCGGTAGAGGTTGTTCACCGTCTGGTGCACCATCCGCTCGTTCCCGGGGATCGGCCGCGCCGAGATCACGACCCAATCGTTCTTCAGCACGTTGACGAACGGGTGGCGTTGAGCGGCGAATCGGGCGAGCGCCGACATCGGCTCTCCCTGGCTGCCCGCGGTGAGCAGCAGGAGCTTCGACGGCGGGATCCTGTCGATCTCCTCAAGCGGAACGGTGAGGCCGTCGGGCACTTTCAGAAACCCGAGCTCGCGCGACGTCTTGAAGTTCGTCTGGAGGCTTCGGCCGACCACGGCTACGCGGCGCTGGAACTGCTCGGCCACGCGCACGAGGTGCTGGATGCGGTGGATGTTCGATGCGAAGTTGGCGACGACGATGCGGCCCGGGGCGTCGGTGAAGATGCGCTCAAGAGGCGCGTGCAGGTCGCGTTCGGAACCCGAACGTCCGGCCCGTTCCGAGTTGGTCGAGTCGCTCAGCAGCAGCAGCACGCCCTCGTCGCCAAGGCTGCGGAACCGGGCCATGTCGGTGGGGTGGCCGTCCGGAGGCGCAGGGTCGAGCTTGAAGTCGCTGGTGTAGATCACCTTCCCCACCGGGGTGTCGATGGCAAGCGCCACCGCGTCCGGGATGGAGTGGCAGACGGCGATCGTCTCAACCCGGAACGGCCCGATCTGGACGGAGTCGCCGACCCTGACCTCGCGAAGGTCGGACTCGCGCAGGATGCGGTGTTCCCGCAACTTCGGCTTGACTAGACCAAGCGTGAGGCGCGTGCCGTACACGGGGACGTTCAGCTTCTTCAGAGCGAAAGGCAAGCCCCCGATGTGGTCTTCGTGGCCGTGGGTGAGAAAGATGCCGAGGACCTCGCGGTCGCTGCGAAGGAGATACGAGATGTCCGGCAGGACCAGGTCGATGCCGAGCATGTCCTCCTGCGGGAACATCAGGCCGGCGTCGACGGCGAGGATCTTGTCCTTCCACTCCAGTGCCCACATGTTGATGCCGACCTCGCCCAGCCCGCCCAGCGGGAGATACCGGAGTCGAGTCGCCGTCACAACAGGCGCAACTGCTCCGCTTCCTGCTTCGGCGGCGCGACCGGGACCGGTGGCGGCGGAGGAGCGAGGAGCTCGTCCAGGTACCGCTTCACCCGGTCGAAGTCGCGCTCCAGGTCCGCAACGAGCGCGCCGTTGTGCAGCGCGGCGGCCGGGTGGTAGAGCGGTACGTACGCGACATCGCCGCGCTTGACCAGGCTGCCGTGAACGCGGGAGATCGAGCCCTGCCCGGGCATGAGCCGTTCCAGCGCGTGACGCCCGAGGATCAGGACCACCTTGGGCCGGATCAGCTCGAGCTGTCGCTTCAAGTACGGCGAGCATGCCTCGGCCTCGTTGGGCATCGGATCGCGGTTCATCGGCGGGCGGCACTTGAGCACGTTGGTGATGTAGACGTCGGCGCGGCTCAGGGAGATCCGCGCCAGCAGCGTGTCGAGCAGCTTGCCGGCGGCGCCGACGAACGGCTCGCCCTGGCGATCCTCGTTGAATCCGGGCGCTTCGCCGACGACCATGATGTCCGCGGGGCAGGG
>DAIPXW010000416.1:0-2689 GCA_036783075.1 Candidatus Dormiibacterota bacterium
GGATGACTTGGAAGTGCGCGGTCGTCAACATCCCTTACGGCGGGGCCAAGGGCGGCATCATCGTCAACCCCACCGAGCTCTCGCTCAACGAGCTCGAGCACATGACGCGCCGGTTCGCCACCGAGATCTCGATCCTGATCGGCGCGGATCGCGACATCCCCGCGCCCGATGTGGGCACCAATGGCCAGACCATGGCCTGGATCATGGACACGCTCTCCATGCACCTCGGTTACTCGGCGCCGGCGTCGGTCACCGGCAAGCCCGTCGAGGTTGGTGGATCGCTTGGCCGCGTCGAGGCGACGGGTCGCGGGGTGACGATCTGCGCGACGGCCGCCCTGGAGCACCTCGGGCGCAGCCCGCACCAGACGCGGGTCGCGGTGCAGGGCTTTGGAAACGTCGGCAGCGTCAGCGCAAAGCTGCTCGAGGAAGCCGGCTGCACCGTGGTCGCGGTCTCCGAGGACTACGGCGGTATCTACAACCCGCTCGGGCTCTCCATCAAACGGGTGCTCGAATATCGGGCCCGCGAGAAGACGCTGATCGGCTTCCCCGGGGCGCGGCCGATCGGAAACCAGGAGCTCCTGACCGTTGACTGCGACATGCTCGTGCCGGCAGCCATCGGCAACCAGCTGACGTCGCGCAACGCCCGCGACATCAAGGCGAAGCTGATCGTCGAGGGTGCGAACGGCCCGACGACGCCCGAGGCGGACCTGATCTTTCGCGAGCGCGACATCTTCCTGGTCCCGGACATCCTGGCCAACTCAGGCGGAGTCACGGTCTCCTACTTTGAATGGGTGCAGGACCTGCAGTCGTTCTTCTGGTCGGAGCACGAGGTGAACCAGAAGCTGAAGGCGATCCTCGGACGCGCCTTCTCCGAGGTCCTCAAGACCAAGCTCGAGCGCAAGGTCGACATGCGAATGGCGGCGTACATCCAGGCGGTGTCCCGCGTAGCGGGCGCGACTCGCGAACGCGGCCTCTACCCCTGACGGGGCAGCCCTAGATCTCCCTGGTCCGGAACGACCAGACGCTCAGGGCGAGCATCAGCCCGAACCACACGACGACCCACAGGAGGTAGGACGCGGGCGGCGGGTCGACGGCGGAGAACGGGTTGGCCCTGGCCACCGTGCCCGCGGCGCGCAGCGTCGCGAGGAACGCGTCGGGTTCCATGGCGTAGATCGCGCCGCGCCAGAGCCCGTCGCTCGGGAGCAGGAGGTGGCTGATCACGCCCACGTTCTCCACCGCCTGGTTCTGAAGGCTCAGGCCGATGTCGCCGACGACGCCGGCGATCCACGCCATGAGCCAAGCGACAAGCGCGATGACTCCGCCCGTGATGCCGGAAAGCCGCGTCGACAGGAGAAGGCCGAGTGACAGCAGCGTCAGGCCCTCAGCGCCCACGAAGATGACGAGCTGGATCGGGTGGGGAGGGATGTACCCGGTCGCCCAGTCCACCGCCGCGATCTCGAGGAACGCCGAACCGGCGGCGTAGATGGCGACCAGGACGCCGAGTCCCAGCCATTTGCCGATGACGACCTCGCTGCGCCGCAACGGGCGGGCGAGCATCGAGAGCAGCAGACCGGTCTCGACCTCGCTCGAGATCAGTGGTCCCGCGACCACCGCCGCGCTCAGCGCCAGGACGCCGCTGTACATGAAGGTGACGACGATCAGGAGCTGCGACGTGATCAGCGCCACCTGCTCGGGGGGAAGCGTCGTGCCGTCCGAGCGCTGCACCGTCGTGATCTTGTGAAAGCCCCATGCGGAGAACCCGACGACGATCAACGTGAGGATGACCAGCGCGAGAAGCAGGCGCCGGCGCGACGCCTCCTGCACCGTGAGCCGGGCGATGACCAGGATCGGGGGCATTATTTGTCCTCCTCGTCGAGGAGCTGGAGGAACCGGTCCTCGAGCGTCTGGTGACGGGGGGCGACCTCGAACACGCGTCCGCCGAGCGCGACGATCTGCGCCACCAGCTCGGGCACTCGCTCGGGGCTTAGGTTCGTGAAGGTCAGCTGGTCGCCTTCCTCGTCCAGGTCCCCGAAGCTCGCGAGCTTGCTCCGGTCGGTGCCGAGGCCCGTGACGCGAATCTTCACCGCGCTCCCGCTGAGCAGCTCGTCCATCGTGCCGGACGCGATGACCCGGCCGTGATCCACCACCGCGACGCGGTCGCAAACCTGCTCCACCTCGCTGAGCAGGTGGGAGTTGAGGAACACCGCGGTGCCGCGCGAAGCGAGGCCGCGGATGATCTCGCGCACGTCGTGGCGGCCGACCGGGTCGAGCGCCGAGGTCGGTTCGTCCAGGAACACGAGCTCGGGCTCGCCTAACAGCGCCGCCGCCAGGCCGAGCCGCTGCTGCATACCCTTGGAGAAAGTGCTCACGCGATCGCCGGCGCGGTCGGTCAGACCGACCGTGTCCAGGGCGGTCGTGATCTCGTCGTTCCAGCTCGAGCGCGGCAGCGGTGCCAGCTCGCAGTGCAGCGCGAGCACCTCACGGGCTGAAAGCCAGGCCTGGTAGCGGAAGAGTTCGGGCAGATAGCCGATGCGTCGCCGGGTGCGCAGGTCGCCGACCGGCCGCCCCAAGAGCGAGGCCTCGCCGGACGTCGGCTTGAGCAGCCCGAGCAGGAGCTTGACCGACGTCGTCTTGCCCGCGCCGTTCGGGCCGAGGAACCCGAACACTTCGCCGCGGGGCACCGTCATCG
>DAIPXW010000417.1:0-2685 GCA_036783075.1 Candidatus Dormiibacterota bacterium
GCGACGGCGCTGACTTCTTCGCGGAGCGCCTGGTCATCCCCATCCGCGACGAGCGTGGCCAGCCCCTCGCCTTCACCGCAAGGACGGTGAGGGCGGACGAGCAGCGCAAGTACATCAACTCGCCCGAAACGCCTGCCTACACAAAGGGAAGGGTGATCTTCGGGCTCGACCTTGCGCGGGACGAGATCACGCGCCGCGGCCACGCCGTGCTGATGGAGGGACAGTTCGACGTCATCACCGCCCACCAGTTCGGCGTGACCAACGCGGTGGCCAGCTCGGGCACGGCGCTGACCGACGACCAGGTCCGCCTCCTCAAGAGGTTTACGGACGAGCTGCTGATCGTGTTCGACGCCGACGAGGCGGGCCGAAGTGCCGCGCTGAAAGCGGTCGTGTCGGCAGCGAACCACGAAATGCGGACGCGAGTGGTGGCGATCCCGGCGCCCGCCAAAGATCCAGACGAATTCCTCCGGGCGGCCGGCCCGGATGCGGGCAACCTGTGGACCGAGCTATCGGGCTCTGCCCCTCCAGGTTTCGATTTCGGCATGCAGGAGAAGACGGCCGACCTGAACCTGGCCAACGCAAACCATCGGGAAAAAGCCTCGACCAGGCTTCGCGAGTGGATCGCTGAGTTTCCTTCCGTCTCGTGGGCTGCCTTGCAGGAACGTGCCGAGCGCTGGCTGGGGGTGCCCTTGAGCCCACCAACGGTTGTTCGGGGAGCCGCCAGGCCCGCTCCCCCAAGTCGGGTGCCGCCTCAGGTGATCAATCCGGGAACAACGAACGGTTTGGCGGCTCGGCTGGCGGGGAAGAAAGTCACCGTAGGCAGGTATCTGCTGCAGTTGCTTGCGGTCCGGCCGGTCGCCTTCGAGCGGGTGCGAACAAAGCTCACCCCAGATGAGTTGGACGAAGAGGACCGCGGTATATACGTACGGATGCTGGAGACATACGAGCGCGGTGGTGCGTCCGGGCTCGAGAGCGAGTTGGCGGGATATCCCCCGGAGGAACAGGACCTGATTCGAAGAGCGTGGGCGGCTCCGCCGCCGAGCGTCGACGACGATGTGGCCGAGGAGCTGGCGCAAAGGCTCCACCTCGACCACATGAAAAGCCTGCACAGTGGGATAATCCGCGAGCTTTCCGAGGCCGAAAGAGGGCAGGACTCGGAACGGGTGGCGCGTCTCGAAGCCGAGGCCAGGGAGCTCGCACGCGCCATCACCGACCTGGAAAGGAGAGGCTGACATCGCGCGCGTAGCAAAAGTGGCGACCAAGACCGGGGCTAGGGCCGGAAAGGCCGTCGAGAAGCCGGAGCACAGGTTCGAGGACGAGCTGATGGCCGTGGCCGAGCAGCTCATCGTCAAGGGCAAGGAGCAGGGCTACCTCACGCCCGACGACATCCTCCAGGGCTTCCCGGAGATCGACGCCGAACCCGACCAGATCTTCCGCATCTTCGCGGCGTTCAAAGAGATCGGCATCGAGGTCACCGACGGCGAGAAAGACTTCGAAGAGGTCGAGCAGATCGACGACGAGATGCTGCTCGACATCGAGATGATGGACTCGGTCTCGCTCGACGACCCGGTGCGCATGTATCTCAAGGAGATCGGGCGCGTCAGCCTGCTCACCGCCAACGACGAGGTCGAGCTGGCCCAGGCGATCGAGGCCAAGCCCCTCCACGACGCGCTCAAGGCTTTGAGCGTGATCGAGGAGATGGACGGCCGCCAGCGCTCCGTCGATGAGATGCTGCCCGACGTCATCGAGCGGCTCGCGACCGTGAAGCGCAAGGGCCAGCAGGCTCACATCGCGCTCGAGCTGCTCGGGCTCAACGACCTGACCAAGCTGCAGAACCTGCTCGACGCCGCGGCGGCAGAGCGCCGCCGTCAGTCCACCAACGGGGTCGCGCGGCCGCGAGTCCGCGCGGAGGCGCTCGAGTCGTACCGGATCGCGCGCTACCGGCTGACCGAGCGCTACGAGCGGGCTTACGAGGCCAAGCAGCGCCTGACCGAGGCCAACCTACGGCTGGTCGTGTCGATCGCGAAGAAGTACATCGGCCGCGGCATGTCGTTCCTGGACCTGATCCAGGAAGGCAACATGGGCCTGATCCGCGCGGTCGAGAAGTTCGACTACCACAAGGGCTACAAGTTCTCGACGTATGCGACGTGGTGGATCCGGCAGGCCATCACGCGTGCCATCGCCGACCAGGCGCGGACGATCCGCATCCCCGTGCACATGGTGGAGACGATCAACAAGCTGGTGCGTGTCTCACGCCGCTTGCTCCAGGAGCTGGGCCGCGAGCCGAGCGACGAGGAGATCGGCGAGGAGATGGGCATCACCCCCGAGAAGGTGCGTGAGATCGTGAAGGTCTCGCAGGACCCGGTCTCTCTCGAGACGCCGATCGGCGAAGAGGAGGACTCACACCTCGGCGACTTCGTCGAGGACCGCGAGGCGGTCTCGCCGTCCGATGCGGCATCGCTGACGATGCTGCATTCCGAGGTGGAGGACGTGCTCGACACGCTCACGCCCCGCGAGCGCCGCGTGCTTCAGCTGCGGTTCGGGCTGATCGACGGGCACCAGCGCACGCTGGAAGAGGTGGGCAAGCGGTTCGGCGTGACCCGCGAGCGCATCCGCCAGATCGAAGCGAAGGCGCTGCGCAAGCTGCGCCACCCCTCCCGCTCGAAAAAGCTCCGCGACTACCTG
>DAIPXW010000418.1:0-2685 GCA_036783075.1 Candidatus Dormiibacterota bacterium
CGCCGCGACGAGCCTGCCATCTTCGATTCGAACGGCGCGATCGGCCATGGCCGCGACAGCATCGTCATGAGTTGCAACGATGATGGTCGTGCTGCCGCGGAAGGAACGGATCAGCCCGACGATCGCGGCCGAGGTTTCGCTGTCCAGCTGGCCGGTCGGCTCGTCGGCAAGGAGAAGACGCGGCTCTTTGACCAGGGCGCGGGCCAGCGCGACGCGCTGCTGCTCGCCGCCCGAAAGCTCGAAAGCGCGGTGCCAGACGCGAGCCTCAAGGCCGACCGAGCCCAGCGCAGCGCGGGCTCGAGTCTCGACGTCAGCCGGCTCTCTTCCCATCAGCTGCAGCGGCAGGGACACGTTTTCCAGGGCGGTCATAAGGGGTACTAGGCCGGGTGACTGAAACACGAAGCCAACAGTGCGAAGCCTGTAGCCGGCAAGTGCCTCGCCCCGCAGCGCCGTGACCTCCACCCCCGCTACCTGGACCGATCCGCCATCCGGGAGGTCGAGGCCGCCGACCACGCCCATGAGAGTCGTCTTGCCCGAGCCGGACGGCCCAATCAGGGCGAGCAGCTCGCCCTCGGCAACGTCCAGGTCAACGCCGTGCAGTGCCGTCGTGATTGCTCCGCCTGCGATGTACCGCCGCTTTACGCCGCGCAGCCGCACGAGCGGTTCAAGCGTCATCGGCATTCTCGATGATCACGCGTCCGTTCTCCACGCGGACCCGCACCCGCGCGCCGAGATTGGCCTCCTGGCGAACCGACCTTGGAATCTGAAGGCGGCCGGCCGCGTCGACGATCAAGAGCTCTCCCGTGTCCGCGCGGGTTTCGGTGGACGTCCGGCCGTCGCGTATGCGCAGCACCCTGTCGACGTGACGTTCCACCTCATGGTCGTGCGTCACCATGACGACGGTGGTTCCGTCGCGGTCTCTGAGCCGGCCCAGGTCTTCCAGCATGCGGCGTGCCGAGGCGCGGTCCAGCTCGGCGGTGGGCTCATCCGCGAGCAGCACCTTCGGCCGGTTCGCAATCGCCACCCCCAGCGCCAATCGCTGCTGCTCACCTCCGGAGAGTTGCGCAGGAAGGTGGTCGCGAAGATGGGTGAGGCCGAGCGTGTCAAGCAGCTCGTCGGCGCGTTCGCTCCGCTGGTTGCGCGGGCGGCGGGCGAGCATTTGCGGCAGTTGTAGGTTTTCAGACGCAGTTAACTCAGGCGTCAGGTTCAGAGTTGCGTTCTGCCAAACGTAGCCGATGACGTCGCGTCGGTAAGCATCACGCGCCCTCTCCGTAAGCGACCCAAGTTCGCAGCCCGCCACCACCGCCTGGCCGGCGCTCGGCTTCTCAACCGCAGCTAGCACATTCATGAGAGTGGTTTTGCCGCTGCCGCTCGCACCGACGATCGCAACGACCTGACCTTCTTCGATCGCCAGGTCCAGACCCTGAAGAGCGAAGACCTCGAGGTTGGCCGTCTTGTAAATGTGCACCAACGACCTGCACTCGATGGCGCTCACCCCATTGCCCTCAGCTCGGACATGATCCGCGGCCGCTCCCCAACGAAGGCCATGGCCGGGCCAGCCACTAGTACGCCGGCGATGATGGCTATCAGCGCGATCGCGAGATGGACTGGGTCGAGCGTGACGATTGTTGCCGGAACGTTCTCGGGCGCGCTAGCCCCCAGCTGCAGCGCCGGCAGGAGCACGAAGGTTGCGAGCGCCCCAAGTGCAACACCGCATAAGAGGCAGAAGCAGGCGACGACGAGCTCTTCATAGACGAGGCTGCGACGCACCTGAGACGGCGACATTCCATTCGCTTCCAGCACTGCGTACTCGGAGAGCCGGCTTCGCGCCAAGACCATGAAATGGAAGGCAAACGCTATCAACGCCAGCGCTAGCGCGGCCACGGAGCCAAGGAGGAGGTTTGACTCCAGGCCTAGCTGCTGCGGCGCATGAGCCGCGTCAAAGGCGATCGACCGCTGATCGAGCACCGAGATGAGACCAGGCGCGCTGTGCAACGAGGCGATTGCGGCGTCCGTGCGGCCAGGCGCCGCCTTCACCCAGATCTCGTTGGGGTACGGGCTCTGGTGGAGACCGTATGCAAGGGCGATCATCAGTGGATCCCGGTCCAGAACCAGGAAGTTGCCAAGCTCCGGATACAGGGTCGGAAAATGGTCTGCCACACCGACGATGGTGGCTGAGATACCCACTCCGTCGATATCGATCTGCAACGCCTTGCCGACCGCGAGCCCGAACCGCGTAAGCATCTGGGACGGGGCGAGTGCGGGGATCGATCCAGGCGCCGCCACGCTGAAGTTGAGTGAGAATGGGCTGACGCCAGGCCGGATGTACGTCGGAAAGGTTCCTTCACCGATGCGAAAGCTCGCGGACGGGCTGCCGTCCCGAGGTTGGTCGGTCGTGGGCGGCAAGGTCTCGTAGAAGGTGCCCGACTCCGCGTCGGTCCTCCACCATAAAGCTGAAAAGGAGGGCCGGACGCCGGACGGGATGTCGATCTGTTCGGCGAAGCTCTCGATCACCTTGCCGTCGGCCGCAAGCGAGCTCAATGAGATTAGATCGGGCCGGGTCACCGGCGAAATAGCGAGGTCTCGGAACCGAACCGGGTCCTGGACCACGCCTGCATCGAAAACGAGCGCCGCGCTGAGCTGCTTCCAACCTCTGAAGTCGAGCGTGCCGAACTCTGCGTGGAC
>DAIPXW010000419.1:0-2683 GCA_036783075.1 Candidatus Dormiibacterota bacterium
AGACATGCGCGCGAAAGATAACTCAGCGGTGCCCCTCGATCACCATCATTCCGTCACCGCCTGGGCCGGTGCACGAATACACGCGGTCGACGATGAAGTCCGCCGGCATGGAGCTGATCGAGTTGACCCCGACCGAGCTCAGCTTCGAAACGACCTGGGTGGTGACGTTGACGCCGCGCAACGTGACCTGCGTGATAACAGCGCCGAGGTTGGGCGTCGCGGCGTAGAAGATCACCGTCCACGAAACGGGCAGGCCGCCAAGGTCTGAGTAATAGAAGATGCGGGCGGAGGTCGGGGAGGTTCCCTGCACCTGCAGCGTGATGCCGGTCGAACCGGACTGGGCCAGCGCGCTGGCGATCTGCGAGTTGCTCAGCGTTTGGCGCACCACCGTGCCGGTGTCGACGTTGCCGGCCGCGCACGCGGCGTCCGTGGCGAAGGCCAGCGAGTAGGATTCCCCGGCCGCGGGCACGTTGATCGCCGTCACCACCGCTCGGTAGATGCCGGGAGGCCCGTTCTGGATCTTCACCACGAGCGGCGGGGATCCCTGCTTCGAGAACTTCCGGCCCAAGGGATCGGTCACCGTCACGCTCATCAGGCTTCCCGGGTAGCAGAAGGACAGCGTGAGGTTGCCCCCTGGCGAGTTGTAATCGCTCTCGGCGGAACGGCCGTTGGTCAGGTTCTCACCCGAGGTCGACTGCACGGTGCCCGCGCTGTTGCCTGCGGCGGCCGACCTCGTGCACTGCGCCGCGAGCGGGTACGGGTCCTGTGGGTCGGGTTGGATCGCCCGCTGGTTGGAGAGCCTGCCGGCGGCGTCCGCGTCGATCTGCTGCCCGGCGGTGAGCGTCACCGTCGTGGTTCCGGAGACCCTGACCGTGCCGTCGAAGACCTTGATCAGGTTCGTGCCATCGGCCCGGACCAGCACCTCGAACTGGGTTCCGCGCACCTCGGCGCTCACCGAGTGTCCGCCGACCTGGAAGCTGGCTCCCGTCGCCAGGTGCTGCACGGTGGAGAGCGTGCGGCCGACCTTCTGCACCACGCTTGCCGATTGAAGGTTGCCGTTTCTCTGGAGCTGGACCGCGGTGAGCGTGACCGACGTGTCGGGCGACATCCGGATCAGGGATCCGTCGGGAAACTGGATGCCCGCGTGCCCGCCAGTGCCGGTGTGCACGGTGTTGCCCGGGTTGAGTGATTCGCCCGGGGTGCCGGGATTGCCGTCGACCTGGACCGGCTGGTTGATCACGACCAGCGACGCGGGCGCGGCGACCGCCGCCTGAGCCTGGACCACGAAGAAGTAGTAGCCACCACCCACGACCAGGAGGCCGACGAGGACGATGGCGAGGAGGCACCCGCCACATCCGCAGCCGCACCCTCGTCCGAAGCACCCGCCCCTTCGCGGTGTTGCGCCGGGAGGAACCTGCTGCGGGACTACCGGCGCCGGAGGCGGCTGGATTGCCATCGCCGGGGAAGGTTAAAGGTTGGTGAATCGAATCCGGCGGTGTAAGCCTCAGCTTGTGCTGAAGTCGACGACCAGGCGCGCGGGGTCGGCGAGGACGAAGGTGCGGAAGCAGGCGGCATGTGTCAGCCCCAGGCCCCAGGAGACGGAGGTTCCCGTGTCCTGGGTCTGGCGGGCTTCGCGCAGCACGAGGTACTCCGTGTGCGTGATGTCCGTCGATCCGCTGAAAGTCAGCGTGCCGGTCGCCGGATGCACCGTGACGAGCACGCCTGCGGTGCCGCTCAGCGAGATCGTCTGGCCGCTCGGACTCGTGGGGAAGACCGGTTTGGCCTGGCGCTTCACGGTGTAGGTGGGCACCGCATGGTCGAACTGCAGCACGAAGCGGTCAAAGCCCGCCAGCTCCGCCATACGCGCGGCGGTCAGGTTCGCGACGCCGGTGCTCCCTCCTCCGCCGTCCGAGCACCTGAACGCGGGCAGGGTGTCACCTGGCGCGGTCGGGGGGGTGACCGGAGGCGGCGCGATTCGCGTCGGGGACGCCGACCCTGGTGGACTCCCTGTATTGACCACCGCTGCTGGCGTCGCAGCCGTCCCGCAGGCGGAGGCGAACAGGCACAGGCAGGCGACAAGGGCGGCTCGCATGGGCCAATGGTATGGTCGTGGCTCGGCACGCCAGCGCCGAGGTGGCGGAACAGGCAGACGCGTCGGTCTCAAAAACCGATGTCCGCAAGGACGTGCGGGTTCGACTCCCGCTCTCGGCACCACGGGCAGTACAAACGGCGCGGCGGGACGATCGGTTCCGGTCACAAGAGGCTTTCAGCACCTGACACGGACCCTGCGCGCCGGGATCATCGGCCCATGCTCATCGATCGACTGAACCTCGGACGGCCGCTGGACGGGGAGGTCGTCCTGATCACCGGCGCGGGTCAGGGGATCGGACGCGAGGGTGCATTTGCCCTGGCCGCCCTAGGGGCGTCGATCGTCATCGCAGAGATCTCTGAATCCGGCCTCGATACAGAGCGGGTGATCCGCCAGCGCGGAGGCCAGGCTCAATTCTTCAAGGCGGACGTCTCGGATCCGAGCGCGATGGAGGCGCTCAAGGAAGACGCCCTGGCGCGGTTCAACCGCGTGGACATGGTCATCAACAACGCCGTGGTCTTCTACGCCAAACCCCTGGTCGACTACACCACCGAGGAATGGGACCGAGTAATGGCCGTCAACCTTCGAGGCGCG
>DAIPXW010000420.1:0-2682 GCA_036783075.1 Candidatus Dormiibacterota bacterium
CCTTCTACGTCATTCGCCACGCCAAGGCCGGCAGTCGCGGGCACTGGGATCAAGACGACCGCATCCGCCCGCTGAGCAAGAAAGGAGTCGAGCAAGCCGAGACACTGGTCACCATCCTCAAGCCGTTTCCGATCACCGCCGTCTTCTCCAGCCCATTTTTGCGCTGCGTCCAGACGGTCGAGCCGCTCGCTCGCGCGCGCCGGCTGCCGATCGAGCAGGCGGACGCCCTCGCCGAAGGTCACGGCCTGACCGGCGCGATGGCATTCTTCGGAGACCCGAAGCTCCACCACACGGTTTTGAGCACGCACGGAGACATCGTGTGGGAGCTGACCGAGGAGCTGGTCAAGCGTCACCTGGTCAAACCGGGCGAAGGAGGCTTCGAGAAGGGCTCCATGTGGGTGGTCGAGGCGGAGAACGGGTCGTTCGCTCGCGCGCGCTTCATCCCGGCGCCGTGACCCGCCGGCTGCGGCCGCTGCTGAGGGCGGAGCTGGCCGCGGCGGCAAACGATCAGGACGCCGTCGCGATGCAGGCTTACATGAAGTCCTCGATGCCCTACTACGGAGTTCGGACGGCGGCGATGAGGGCTGCGTGCAAGAGGGTCTTCGCCAGGCGCCCTCTCGCGACATGCGGGGCGTGGCGGTCTGAGGTCCTCGATCTCTGGCGCAACGCAACGCACCGAGAAGAGCGGTATGCCGCCATCGAGCTGTTGCTGCTCAAGCGCCACCGGGAGTGCTGGTCTCCCCGGCTGATGCCCGTGCTCGAGGAGATGATCGTGAGCGGCGCGTGGTGGGATCTGGTGGACGGGCTGGCGCACGTCGTAGGCGAGCTGCTGCGTGCCCACCCGGACGATTTGCGACCCGTGATGCGAGCCTGGAGCGAGGATCCCAACCTCTGGAAGCGGCGCGTGTCGATCATCTGCCAGCTCTCTTTCAAGGGCGAGACCGACCTCGACCTCCTGTACGGCAACATCCGGCCGAACCTCGCCGACCGCGATTTCTTCATCCGCAAGGCGATCGGATGGGCGCTGCGCCAATACGCCTGGACGGATGCCAAGGAGGTCCGCCGCTACGTGCGAGCGCACGAGCAGGAGCTGAGCGGCCTGAGCCGCCGCGAGGCTTTGAAGAACATCGGTTAGATTTGGCCCGATGACGGTGATGCTGCGCGGCGCCGGGCTGGCGGAGAACCAGGTCGTGGCAGTCGCCCGTCATGGCGAGAAGGTCGCCCTGGCCGCGCCGGCGCGGGCCCGCATGGAGCGAAGCCGCGCCCGCGTCGAGAAGGCCGCCCGGTCACGCGAACCCGTGTATGGGGTTTCCACCGGCTTCGGCGCCCTGGCGGGGACCCGTGTCGCCCCCCTTCGCCAGCCCGAGCTCCAGCTCGCGCTGATCCGCTCGCACGCCGCCGGCATGGGGCCGCCGGTGGAGGATGAGGTGGTGCGGGCGACGATGCTCCTGCGAGCTCGCACGCTCGCCATGGGGCTGTCGGGGGTCCGGCCGGTCGTGGCCGAGGCGCTCATCGGCATGCTGAACGCGGGCCTGACCCCGGTCGTCCCGCGGCATGGATCGGTCGGCTGCAGCGGCGACCTCGCGCCTCTGGCCCACATCGGGCTGACGCTCGTCGGCGAGGGAGAGGTGACCGACGCCGAAGGCGCGCGCAAACCGGCTGCCGCGGCTCTCAAGGCGGCTCGGCTCAAGCCGCTGAAGCTCGAGACCAAAGAGGGCCTCTCACTGATCAACGGCACCGACGGGATGCTTGGCATGCTCGTGCTCGCATGCGCCGACGCGGAATTGCTGTTCAGGACCGCCGACGTCACGGCTGCCATGTCGGCGGAGGCGCTGATGGGAACGGATCGCCCGTTCCAGGCCCGCTTGCACGAGATACGTCCGCATCCAGGCCAGGTCGCGAGCGCGGCGAACCTCGTCCGGCTGATGCGCGGTTCAGGCATCGTTGCCTCACACCGCCACTCCCAACATGCGGTACAGGATTCGTACTCGGTTCGCTGCAGCCCGCAGGTGGCGGGCGCGGCGCGCGACACGCTGGATTTCGCCCGCCGTATCGCGTCCGTCGAGCTGTCGTCGACGGTGGACAACCCGGTCGTGCTGGAGAACGGTGAGGTGGAGTCGACAGGCAACTTCCACGGCGAACCCCTTGCGTTCGCCGCCGACTTCCTGGCCATCGCCGCCGCGGAGGTTGGATCCATCGCCGAGCGCCGCGTGGATCGCCTGCTCGACCCTCATCGCTCGGAGGGGCTTCCTCCGTTCCTCGCGGAGGAGCCGGGAGTCAACTCCGGCCTGATGGTGGCGCAGTACACCGCCGCGGCTCTGGTCGCCGAGAATCGAAGACTCGCCGCCCCGGCAAGCGTGGACTCGATTCCGACCTCGGGGATGCAGGAAGACCACGTTTCGATGGGTTGGGGCGCCGCGCTCAAGCTGCGCAGCGTCCTCGACAACCTGGGCCACGTCCTCGCCGTCGAGCTTGTCGCGGCTGCGCGTGCTCAGGACCTCCGCCGTCCGCTCCAGGCTTCTCCGGCCACCGCGGCGGTGCGCGACGCGCTGCGGAAGCGAGTCCCGGGAGTCGGAGCCGACCGCGTGCTTGCGCCCGAGCTCGCCGCCGCGGAAGCCCTGATCCGCCGCGCCGAGATCCTCGAGGCGGCGCAATCGGTGGTCGGACCGCTGCAGTGAGCCG
>DAIPXW010000421.1:0-2671 GCA_036783075.1 Candidatus Dormiibacterota bacterium
GGCGGCTTCACCCGCAGCCGTCTTCATGCACTGCCTCCCGGCGCACCGCGGCGAGGAGGTGACCGATGAGGTCATCGACGGGGCGCGCTCGGTCGTCTTCGACCAGGCCGGCAACCGGCTCTACGCGCAGATGGCTTTGATGGCCGAGCTCTTCGGCGACGCGCGGTGATCCAGGCAATCGCGGCCTTCCTGCAGCAGCTCGGCGACGTCGTGCGCCACATCGCCCTGATCGAGGTGATCGACGTGGCGGTGGTCGCTTTCGTCCTGTATCAGCTGCTGCGCCTGCTGCGCGGCACGCAGGGGACGCAGATACTCGTCGGATTGGTCCTCCTCGTGGTGATCGGCGTGATCGCCACCCAGCTCAACCTGATCCTGCTGTCGTGGCTGTTCAGGAACGCCACTTTCTTCATCATCATCGCCGTCATCGTCATGTTCCAGCCCGAGCTTCGGCGAGCGCTGGACCAGGTCGGCCGGCTCGGTCACATCGGCCGGCCGCTCTCAGGCTTCAACACCGGCGCCTACAGCCAGGCCATCTCGGAGGCGATCCGCGCCGCCGAACGCCTGAGCAGCAAGAAGACCGGCGCACTCATCGCGTTCGAGCGGGACGTGGGCCTGGAGGACTACGCCGCGACCGGCGTCCGGATCAACGGGGAGATCTCGGCCGAGGTCCTGCAGTCGATCTTCTACCCCAACTCGCCGCTGCACGACGGGGCCGTGATCGTGCGTGGGAACCGCATAATCGCCGCCGGCTGCCTGCTGCCTTTGCCTGAGGAAGGCGTCGTCCGTGAGAGGCTTGGAACGCGGCACCGGGCGGCGCTCGGACTTTCGCTCGCGTCGGACGCGCTCGTGATGGTCGTATCCGAAGAGACCGGCAACATCTCGGTGATCGAAGAGGGAAAGATCACCCGCGACCTCGATGCCGACGGGCTCCGCCGCCGCGTGAGTCTGAAGGTCCCGTCGCGTTCCAACGGCAATGGGTTCCTAAGGTTCCGTAAGTGAGCCTGATCACCGACGACTGGCGCCTCAAGCTGCTGGCTCTAGGCCTGGGCGTGTTGATGCTCGGCGCGGTCGCTTTCTCGCAGAACCCACCCACCACGAAGACCCTCACCGGGGTTGGCTTGAGCTACACCGTGCCACCCAACCTGATCCTCATCAATCCGCCAACCAAGACGACGGTGACCATCTCGGGTCTGGCGAGCGCGATCGGGCCGATCGGGAGCGACAACATGGTCGCTGTCGTCGATGCGACGCACGCGAGCCCGGGTCCGGCCGTGCGGCTCAACGTCACTGTCGCCCACATCGCCATGGTGAGCGTGCAGAATCCCCCTCCGATCCTCGTCGACATCGACGTGCGGCAGACAAAAGACCTCGTCGTCCAGGTCAATGCCCGGGCGGCTCCTGGCTGGCGCGTCACCAAGGCACAGGCCCTGTGCCCAGGGACGGATATTCCCAACCCGTGCACCGCCGTCTATGACGGACCGGCCACCTGGGAGATCAATCTCACCGCATCGATTGCCATCGCAGGACTCGTCAACGTCGGTACCATCGACTCGCCGAACCTGACCATCCAGCTGCAGAACGGCAACGGCGTGCTCGATCCGACCTGCAGCACCGTGCCGTGCGCCACCGTCACACCGATCGCGGCCGCGGTCCACGTCGAGGCGGTGTCCGGATCGACGAGCAGCACCGTTCCGCTGGTCGACGCGCCCCCGGTGCATGGGCCTCCGCCGGGCTACCAGGTCACAGGAGTCACGATCAGCCCGATCACCGTCATCGTGACCGGGGACCCGGCCGCGCTCGGGCGGCTTCAGCGGATCCTGCTCCCGGCCGTCGACCTGACCGGGCATACATCGAACGTGACCTTCCAGGTGGCCATCCCGTACCCCGCCGGGGTGGATGGAAACACCTCAAACGCCACGGTCACGTATTTGATCCAGCCGAACCCCAACGTGACCCCCAGCCCCTAGGAGTAACCTGACCGCCTCCCCACCCGTTCAACCGAGCATTGGTCGAAATAGCGTCGCCGGAGTTCCAGTAGAGGTTTAAGGAATGTGCGGAATCATCGGCTATCTGGGAGACCGTGAGGCCACCCCGATCCTCATGGAGAGCTTGAAGAGGCTCGAGTACCGCGGCTACGACTCCGCGGGCGTCGCGGTCCTGGAAAAGCCCCGCGACGGCTCGGCCCACCTCACGAGCGTGACCAAGTCGGAAACGAAGGTCGACACCCTTATCGAGCGCCTCCAGGCCAACATGCCGACAGGGACGCTCGGCATCGGGCACACGCGCTGGGCGACGCACGGCAAGCCGACCTACGTCAACGCGCACCCGCACACCGACTGCCACGGCCGGATCTTCGTCGTCCACAACGGGATCATCGAGAACTTCGCGGAGCTGAAAGCGGAGTTGCAGGCGAAGGGCCACGAGTTCACCTCCGAGACCGACACGGAGGTCGTGCCCCACCTGATCGAGTCGTACTACAAGGGCGACTTCCTGGCGGCCGTGCGCTCGGCCCTGAGGCGCATCCGCGGTGCTTACGCGCTCGCCATGTTCTCGACGGACGACCCGGATCTCCTGGTCGGGGCTCGGCTCAACGCGCCGCTCGTGGTGGGCCTGGGTGAGAAGGAGTACTACCTCGCGTCCGACATCACGGCCATCATCCCGTACACCAAGC
>DAIPXW010000422.1:0-2664 GCA_036783075.1 Candidatus Dormiibacterota bacterium
AGCAATACCAGGTGGAGCCCAAGGCCGGATTCACTCCGGCCGTCACCTGGCGTGTCACCCACCAAACACAACCCAACGTGGCGGAGGAGCAGAGGGGTTCCCGTAGGGGAGGACGCCTGTCCTCCCCTGCGAATAAAAATGCGAGCCTCCTGCCAAGCGACAGGAGGCTCGCGCCGCGAAGAGGGTGTGGTGACATCAATCCTAGGCCACACCTTTACATTTCGTTAGTGCCCGGCCCACAAATCCGGAGCTCTCGGGTTGTGCTCCCTACAATGCGGAGCGTGGACGGTCGGGTCGTGCTTCTCATCACCGTCGCGCTCCTGACGATCTATACCGCCGGCATCGGCGGGGCCACGGCCGTGGCGATCGGAGTTCGCGACGCCTTTCGCAAGCGCGCTCGCGTCACGACGAGCCTGGACCCGCGAGGCGGCGACATCGTGCTCTCCGCTCCGGCGCTGCCCCGGCTCGCCCGTTTATTTCGCGTCGCAGGCTGGATCGCCTTCCCGCTTGCGCTCGTCCTAGCGCTGTTCGCCGACCTCACCTATCAATGGCTGGCGCCCGTGACCGTCGTCCTGATGGTCGGGCTCAACGCCTTTTACTTCACCGCCATGCAGGGCCTCGGGGAGCGGCTGACGCTTACCGCGGACGGGTTTCGACTTGGCGATCGTCCCCAGGTTCGATGGGTGCACCTGACCGATCTCATGGGCGCCCACGTCGGGCCTTTCAAAGCCATGCGCATGTCGGAGGCCGGCGAGTGGCAGAACCCGAAGGTCATGCCGAACGTGATCTTCTTCCGGCTCAACCGCGCTCTGGTGCAGCCTCACAAGAACCTCGTCCAGCGATTGACCGGGCTGAACTACTACGACGGGATTGTTCGCAACGTGTTCGGGGTGTCCACCGAGCAGCTGCTGCAGACGATGCGTTCCTGCCAGCGCACCGCCCTCGAGGAAGAGGGGCCGCCGATCGGGCGTCCCAAGCGGGGCGCGCTCGAGCCGGTCAGGAATCCCGAAGCTTGATCAGTCGCGCGAGCGCTTTCGTATCGAACGGCTGAGCCAGCCTCACCACGAAGTGCTGCAGGCCCGCGCGTAGCCACTCGTCGACCAGCTTCGGCGTCGTCGGCCCTACGTTGGCCGTCCGCTCGATCTCCTTCGGGTCGCGTCCGACGCGCCGGCACCACTCGTCGAGGATCGCCGACTTGCGTGCGAACTCCTCAGGAGGAGCTCCGCCATTCCACATCCGCGCATGCTCGGCGACCAGCCGCAGAACGACCTTCTCGCCTCCGCCACCGATCAGGATGGGCAGCTGGCCGGCGGGCCCCGGCCTCAGCTTTGCGATCCGATTCTTGATGCGCGGCAGTGCTTCTCTGAGCGAGCGCACGCGGTCCCGCGCCTCCCCGAACTCAAAGCCGAAGTCCTCGTAGTCGCGCTCGAACCAACCGGCGCCAAGCCCGAGCACCAGGCGGCCGCCCGACAGCTGGTCGACGGTCGCGGCCTGGTAGGCGAGCAGGTCGGGGTTTCGATACCCGATGCACGAGACCATCGGTCCGATCTGCGGAGCGCGCGTGTCGATCGCCGCCGCCGCCAGCAGAGACCAGCACTCGAACTGGTTCCCATCTGGATCGCCGTACAGCGGGAAGAAATGGTCCCAGAACCAGATGCTGTCGACACCGAGGTCGTCCGCCCGGCGCCATGCGTCGCGCAGCTGCTGCATCGTGCACTGCTGCGGATGGATGGTCACACCGACCTTGAACGGACGGTCGCCTGACATCGGTGTGAGATTATCGGGTCATGGTCGGCAAGCTCGCGCCAGTGCCGGTCGACCCGTCGACCGCGAGCGCGGATTTCTGGAAGCGCCACCACGAATTGCGCCGCGTGCGGCAGATGGAATCGCGCCCCGACGACCCCGTTCGCCCCGACGATGTCGAAGAGCGGCGGATGAAGCGCCAGAACCCGTTCCAGGTCGAGCATCGCTACGAGATCGCTAGCGATGGGCTGATGGTGAGCTCGTTCTACGGCGTTACCGTGAGGCCCGGTACCCCGGAGTACGAGCACAACAGGCATCTCTTCTGGGCGGACCTTTACGTCCGGCCGGACCGCCGCCGCCGACGCATCGGCGCCTCGTGGCTCCCGCTGATCCTCGACCTCATGGACGGGCACGGCTGCACCAAGGTCGGGATGGGCACAGAGGACCAGCCCGGGCATGCGTTCATGAAGTGGCTTGGGGCCGACGAGGGTCTGATCGGGGCCGAGAACCGGCTGGACCTGGCTCGGGTCGACTGGGCCCAGGTCGAGCGGTGGGCGGCAGAGTGCGCGTCGCGCTCGCCCAGGAGCACCCTCGAGGTCTATGACGGCCCCATCCCGGAGGCGATGTGGGAAGACTTCGCGCCCCAGTTCTCGGCGATGCTCAACACCGTCCCGTTCGAGAACCTGGACATCGGTCAGGTCGTCATCACGCCGGACCACATGCGCAACCACAACGAGCGCCTAGAGGTGAATGGAGAGCGCCAGCACACTTTGCTCGTGCGCGAACCGGACGGCGTCATCTCCGGGGTCACTGACGTCACCTGGGCGCCTTACAGCGAGACGATCATCCACCAGCAGTTCACCGGGGTGCGGGTGGACGCTCGCGGTCGCGGGTTGGGCAAGTGGATCAAGGCGGCGATGC
>DAIPXW010000423.1:0-2660 GCA_036783075.1 Candidatus Dormiibacterota bacterium
GCGGGCGAACAGTGGGTCGAGCTTTCGCTCGGTGGTCTCCCCACGCTCCCACTCGGTGCCGGGGCCCTCTTCCAGGATCTCCTCCATGTAATGGGGTGGGCCCTGCGATTTCCAGAAGTTCACGACGCCCTCCACCTCAGGATCGCTGACGAAGGCGCCCTGGATGCGGGTCGGCTTGCCGGCGTCGACCGGTTGGTACAGCATGTCTCCCCGGCCGAGCAGCTTCTCCGCACCGCCCGAGTCGAGGATGACCCGGCTGTCCACCTGCGATCCGACCGCGAAGGCGATGCGCGACGGGATGTTGGCCTTGATCAGGCCGGTGATGATGTCCGTCGAAGGACGCTGCGTCGCGATGATGAGGTGGATCCCCACCGCTCGTGCGAGCTGCGCGATGCGGCAGATGAGCTCTTCTATCTCCCCCGCCGCGACCATCATCAAATCGGCGAGCTCGTCGATGACGATCACGATGTACGGCAGCTGCCGCGCAACGCGCAGCGTCGCCTTCTCGTTGTAGGCGGCGATGTTGCGCACGCCCTCCGCCGAGAACATCTTGTAGCGCCTGTCCATCTCCGCGACCGCCCACCGCAGCGCGGCCGCGGCCTGGTGCGACTCGACGAGCACCGGGAGCGCCAGGTGCGGAAGCCCGTTGTAACCGGTCAGCTCTACACGTTTCGGATCGATGAGGAGGAGGCGCATGTGCTCGGGCGTGACCTGGAACAGCAGGCTCGTGATGAGCGCGTTGATGCATACGCTCTTGCCCTGGCCGGTCGCGCCGGCTATGAGCAGGTGTGGCATGCGTGTCAGGTCTGCCACGATCGACTGGCCGGAGACGTCGTTGCCGAGGCCGAGCGCCAGCTTGTTGGTGCCCTCGCGGAACGCCGCGGTCTCGAGGACCTCGCGGATCGTGACGAGGCTCGCTGACTTGTTCGGCACCTCGATGCCGACGGCGGCCTTCCCGGGAATCGGGGCCTCGATGCGCAGGGGCGCCGCGGCAAGCGCGAGGGAAAGATCGTTCTGGAGGGCCGTGATCCGCTTGACCTGCACACCGGCGCCTGGCTGAAGCTCGTACTGCGTGACCGCCGGCCCGGGGTTGACGCCGACCACCTTGCAAGCGACGCCGAACGTCTCGAGCGTGCTCTCGATGATCCTCACGTTGCGCTTGATCTCGTCCGCCATGCGCTCGCGCCGGGCAGTCACGGTGTCGAGCAGGGCGATCGACGGAAGCTTCCATTCGATCTCGGGCAGGTCGTCCTCGAGCTCGGCGACCACGCGCAGCGCCGGCGGCGCCCCAAGGTCTTCGTCCGCCTCGGCCGCGGCAACGTGAGTTTCGACCCGCTTAACGTGCTTCTCGACCTCCTCGCCTTCCCCAGGTTCCTCGACCTCCCACAGCTTGGCTTGCTCGAGGGCAGGCGGAGGGGTGGCGAAGCTCGCCGCCGACCGGGTCAGCGCATCGCCGGAGGTCGCGCTCGGTTTGGCCGGCTTCACCCTGTCGGCCTGCGCCGGCGTGACGAGGTTCTCGAGCCGCACCCGCTCGGCGTAGGCGGCGCGGACGGCGCCCGCCGCGGTCACCAGCAGGGCGCCGGGGCTGAAGTGGATCGTCACGATCAACCCGATCAGCAGGAGGGCCGTCAGCAATGCCCAGGCACCGATCTGGCCCACCACCTGGATCACCGCATGGTCGATGCCGTGGCCGACCGATCCTCCGGAGTTGCCGGCGAGCCCGAAGATTCCGACCAGCGCCACAAGCGCGACAGCGCCCGAAACGATGTCGATCGGCCGGGGCCGTGGAGCCCTGGGCCAGAGCAGGTACGCGCCTGACCCGAGCGCGGCGGCGACGGGTACGAACCACGCGTTTCCGAACGAGCCCGTCAGCCAGTGCCTCAGACCCGTGAGGATCGACCCCGCATTGCTCGCCAGGGCGAGGAGCCCCAGCAGCGCGACCAGGATGAGCAGCACGCCCATGATCTCGCGGCCCTGCCGCTTGGTCAGGTGCGGACGTGTGGCGCGCTTGCTCTTAGCGGCGCGCGAACGCGCAGACGGCGCTCGGCGCGCGCCGGTGGCGGAGTGACGTGAGCCTCGGGATGTGGTGCGACGCATGCTGCGGGCCCTGGACCCGTAGCGATTCTACACTGCGCCGTCCGTTCGCCCTGAACCTGAGCTGCGCGGCGAGCGATACTCTGCGCGTGGCAGTCGATCCGTTTTCCGAAGCCGAGGTGCGCTACAGGTACCTCGTCGAGGAGCGGAGATCAGGTGGCCTGCAGGCTCGTGCCTTCAGGGTGGCTGTGCGAGACCTGGCCGTGCTCGACAGCGAAGGCCGCCGCTGGATGCTCGGGCCGGAGGACGGTGTCTGGTATCGCCGCGAGAGCGAGCGCTGGCTGCAGGCGGATCCGCCGCGCCGCCTCGTCTGCGCGTCCTGCGGTCATCACAACCTGGGGCGCCACAGCTTTTGCGTCGAGTGTGGCGAGAGGCTGAACCGACAGGGCGCCTAGGTTCGACCCGGGACGCATCCAGCGTCGCATGGGCGGCCGAGTTCACCTCGGCCGCAACTTTGTCCCCAATCACTCCCAAGCATCTCCAGGAATGACCATTCCGATAATCAAATCCTGGAAAGAGAGCAGCCCCGTCGCGAAGCGACCGGGCGATGAGAGGGAACCGCCGGT
>DAIPXW010000424.1:0-2647 GCA_036783075.1 Candidatus Dormiibacterota bacterium
AGCGCGCGAGGTGCTTGCTCGGGATGCAGCCCTTGTTCAGGCACACGCCGCCCACCCGATTGCGCTCGACCAGGGTCACAGAGCGGCCGAGCTGCGCCGCGCGCAGGGCGGCGACGTAACCGCCCGGCCCGCCGCCGATGATCAGGCAGTCGGCGGGGTCGGACTGGTCGCCTGCTACCAACTAGACAGGGCCCAATTCGAGCTGGGCCGGATCCTCGATGAGGCTGCGCAGCGTGAGCGCGAAGCTCAGTCCATGCTCACCGTCGATCACGCGGTGGTCGAAGGTCACCGACATCGGCATCACGGCGCGCGCTACGACTTTGCCGTCACGCACGACGGCCTTCTCCTCGATGCGGCCGAAGGCAACGAGCGCGACCTCGGGCGGCTTGATGAGCGACGTGCCGAACCCGCCACGCCAGGCGCCGGTGTTGCTGATGGTGAACGTCCCACCCTGTAGGTCCGCGACCGACGCCTTTCCGTCCCTTGCCGCGGCTGTGAGATGGTCGACAGCGGCGGCGAGCCCGTCCAGGTCGAGAGCGTCGGCGCGCTTGACGATGGGCACGATGAGCCCGTCGGGCGTCGCTGTGGCCACCCCGATGTTCACGTCTTCGTGCATGACGATCTCGCCCCGCTCCTCGTCCAGCGACGCATTGAAGATCGGGTGCCGGCGAAGCGCGATCGCGGCCGCGCGCACGAGCAGCGTGTCGAAGGGAAATCGCGTTCCGCGCGCCTCCGCCTCACGGCGCAGGCGCGATGCGTGCTCCGCGAACGCCGCGGCGTCGAGCTCGTGGAAACCGGTGACATGGGGGATGGTCCGGGCCGACAGCGCCATCGTCTCGGCCATGCGCCTCTGCACCCCGCGCAGCTTGATCCGCCGCCCGGGCCCGGCCTGCGCCTGCCGAGGAGCGGCCGGCGCCACACCCCCGGCGCGGGCTTTCACGTCCTCGGCCGTGATCCTGCCGTTGGGCCCGGTGCCCTTCACGCTCCCGAGCTCGACGCCCAGCTCCCTGGCGAGCTTTCGCACCGCCGGCGGCGCGAGCACGCCCGCGGACTCGGCCGCGGGGGCGTCCGCGCGGGTCAGGGATTCGGGCGCTTCAGCCGCACCGTGCCGCGCGATCGTGATATTCGCTTCCGTCTCCAGGACGTACAGCACCGATCCGGTCTTGACGACATCGCCCTCCGCCGCGCGCCGCTCCACGATGACCCCGGATCCCGGCGCGGGCAGCTCGACGCTCGCCTTGTCGGTCATCATCTCGACCACCGGCTGGTCCTCGTTCACATGGTCGCCCACCGAGACCAGCCACTTCGCGACCTCCGCCTCGGCGAGCCCCTCGCCGATGTCGGGCAGCCGGAACTCGAATTTCGCCACTATTCGCGTGTCGTGGCGACGATGGCCTCGAGCACGCGCTCGGGGTTGGGGAGGTACTGCTCCTCGAGCATCTGAACGGGGTACGGCACGTCCGGAGAAGCGACTCGCCGGATCGGCGCCTGCAGGGAGAAGAAGGCCTCCTCCTGGATGGTCGCCACCACCTCCGCGCCAAAGCCCGCGGTCAGCGCGGCCTCCTGCAGCACCACCGCGCGCCCCGTCTTTGTGACCGACGCGGCGAGGGTCGCCGCGTCAAGCGGGACCAGCGTGCGCAGGTCGATCACCTCGACTGAGATGCCCTGAGCTTGCGCGTCTTCAGCGGCCTGCAGCGCCACCTGCAGGGCTCCGCTCCACGCGACCAGCGTCACGTCGGTGCCCTCGCGCGCGACCCGCGCTTTCCCGATCTCGACCTCGTAGTCGCCGTCGGGCACCTCGCCTTTGACCTGCCTGTACCCACGCAGAGGCTCGAGGAACAGGACCGGGTCCGGGTCGCGGATCGATGCGAGCAGCAATCCCTTGATGTCATATGGCGTTGCCGGCGCGACCACCTTCAAGCCGGGCGCATGGGCGAAATGTGCCTCGAAGCCGTCCGAGTGCAGCTCCGGCGCACGCACACCACCGCCGTATGGCGCGCGGATCGTGACCTGGGCGGAGAAGCGACCGGCGGAGCGGTAGCGGGTGCGCGCGAGCTGATCGACGACCTGGTTGAATCCATTGTGGGCGAAGCCGAGGAACTGGATCTCCGCCACCGGCACCCAGCCCGCCAGCGCCAGCCCGATGGCCGCGCCCATGATCACGCCTTCGGCAAGCGGCATGTCGATGACGCGGTCCGCGCCGAACTTTCCGTAGAGACCGTCGGTGGCGCGAAACACACCGCCGCTCTTCCCGACGTCCTCGCCGAAGACGAGCATGCGCTTGTCTCTTGCCATCTCGAGGCTCAACGCCTGGTTGACCGCCTCGACGACCGTCAGCTCAGCCATCTCGTTTCTCGAAGCGGCTGAGCTGGCCGCGCAGCCGCGGCGATTGGTCGGCGTGGACGTGGCCGAAGTAGTACGCGGGGTCTGGTGCCGGCTCCTTCAGCGCCTCCTCCCAGGCCACGCGGAGCTCCTCCTTCACCTCTTCCTCGATCGCTTCCAGCCCGGACTCGTCGATAAGACCGCGCGAGGTGAGGTGCAGCCGCATGCGGCGCAGCGGATCGCGATTGACCCAGAGATCGTGCATCTCGCGAGGCTCATAGCGGGTTGGATCGTCGGCGGTCGTGTGCAGGCCCAGGCGGTACGT
>DAIPXW010000425.1:0-2630 GCA_036783075.1 Candidatus Dormiibacterota bacterium
CGGCGATCGAGCGGATCGTCAGCCAGATGCGTGACTACGGCATCGACATCATCACTGCCAACTGCGAGTACGCGGGCTCGCAGTGGGAGATCAACTACGTACCTGGCGCCGGCATGGCCGGGCCGGACCGCGCCTTCAGCTTCAAGAACGGCGTCAAAGAGATCGCGAGGCTCGAAGGCCTCCTCGCGTCCTTCATGTCGAAGCCGTTCGCGGACTCGGCGGGAAGCGGCGCCCATACGCACATAAGCCTCATGCGCCTCGACACGGGAAAGAACGCGATGTCGGAGGACGGCGCCGAGGCCGGGCTTTCCCCGGTTGGGCGGCACTTCATCGCCGGTCAGCTGCGCCACGCGGCCTCGACCTACGCGCTCCTCGCGCCCACGCTCAACTGCCTGAAGCGCCGCCGCCGCCACACGTTCAGCCCCACCAACGTCTCCTGGGGACCCGAGGACCGCAGCGCCTTTGTGCGCGTGAAGGGCGGGTCGGCGCAGAGCCGGCATGTCGAGAACCGCGGGCCGTCGGGTCTTTCGAATCCCTATCTCGTCGGCGCGGCGCTTCTCGCGAGCGGCCTGCTCGGGATCACCGACAAGCTCGAGCTCGAGCCGCCCGCGCACCCGCCCGCCGAGGAGGACGAGTCAAAAGCCAAGCTGCCGACCACGCTCGAGGAGTCGCTCCACAACCTCGAAGCCGACTCCAAGCTCACGGAGATGCTGGGGAGCGAGTTCGTCACCGCGTACACCGTCATGCGCCGGTACGAGCTTCAGCGATTTGCGGACCACGTGACGGACTGGGAGGTCCAGGAATACCTGGAGATCTATTGATGGACGCCGTCATTCGGAAGCAAAGGGAGGGGACCCGACATGCCTGATCCAACGGTGACCGTGGAGCCGCTTCAACAGGCGGACGCGGACATATTCGACGTCTCGAAACGGCAGGACGTTTCGACTCTTCGCAAGCATGCCGTGGGCTTGCCCGGCGTGCTCTTCCTCACCGTGACCGGCTCTGCGCCGATCTCGGCGATGCTGTTCAACACTCCTCTCGCGGTGGGCTTCGGCAACGGGCTCGGGACTCCCGCCGCTTTCATCTTCGCGACCATCATCCTCGTCATCTTCTCGGTCGGATACGTGGCGATGTCGCGCAAGGTGACGACAGCAGGTGGCTTCTACTCGTACATAAGCCACGGCCTCGGCCGTGAGCTCGGCCTCGGAACCGGATTTGGCGCGGTGGTCGCGTACTCGGTGTTCGAAGCCTCCCTCGCCGGCGGTTTCGCCTACTTCCTTCAGCTCAAGCTGAGCCAGATCGGAAATGCCACGGGCGCCGGCTGGCTCGGTCAGATCCAGTGGCCATGGCTGGCGATGTTCATGGTGCTCTTGATCTCGCTGATCACCTACTTCGACATCAGGGTCACCGCGCGCATCCTCGGCGTCTTTTTGGTGGGCGAGATCCTGTTCCTTTTGATCTTCGACGTGTTCATGATCGGGCGCGGCGTCACCACCTCGACGGCGTTCGCCTTGGATGCGCTCAACCCTGTCAAGGCCTTCCAGGGCTTTGGTGCCACGGGCAAGCTCGCCGCAGGCATCCCTGCCATCGGTCTGTTCTTCGCCTTCTGGTCGTGGGTCGGCTTCGAGATGGCCCCGAACTACGGCGAGGAATCGAAGGATCCCAAGCGAATCGTCCCCATAGCCATGTACATCTCCGTGATCGGCCTTGGGATCTTCTACACGCTGACCAGCTGGGCGCCGTTCGCCGGCTACAACAATTTGAACGACGTCATCACGCAGGCTCAGACCAACGCCGCTCAGTTTTACCTCGGCCCGGCGCAGCAGTACATCGGGCTCGGGGTCGACCAGGCGCTAAGCATCCTGATCATCACCGGCTCGTTCGCCTGCGGCATGGCCTTCCACAACACCGCCTGCCGCTACTTCTACTCACTTGGGCGCGAGAAGGTACTGCCGTCCGCGCTTGGCAAGACGCACGCGCGGTGGAAGAGCCCATACATCGCATCGATCACGCAGACGGTCATCGCCGCCGTCATCGTCGTGCTCTTCGCGATCTTCGCGGGGCGCGACAACCCTACGCAGCAGGCGTACGTGGACCTGTACGGACTGATGGCGATCATGGGCGTGATCATCATCCTGGCCGTCCAGGCGCTCGTCTCGGTATCGATCCTGCTGTACTTCTGGCAGCACCACGGCACTGAAGTCCACTGGTGGAGCACCGTGCTGGCGCCCATCATCTCGTTCGTCGGTCAGGCTTTCGTGCTGTATCTCCTGTTCACCAACATCGACTTCGTCAGCGGCGGCCTCGGCTTCGCCCGCTGGTTGGGGCCGATCGACCTCGTGGTCATCGCCGTGGGTGTCATCCTGGCGTTCTACATAAGGAACAGCCAGCCTGACAAGTACAAGACCCTTGGGCGTCTCATCCACGAAGACCTCTAGGACCGACGCTGCCGGCAGGCCTTCTGCCGGCAGCACCTTGCTCTCCATCCTGCGCCGGCTCGATCGCTGGGTCTGTCTGGCGGGCGAGACCTGCTGCGTCGGCCGCTCGGTCGCCGCCCAGGACCGGGTGGTCGGAGGGCGCAAAACTCACACCTGATTCCAAGCCCGTTCTGAGGTTGAGCCGAGAAGATG
>DAIPXW010000426.1:0-2628 GCA_036783075.1 Candidatus Dormiibacterota bacterium
TAGGGCATGTCGCATGCGATCGCGAACACGACGTCCTGATTCGACGCGACCAGCCCTGACTCGAGCCCCGCCAGCGGTCCGGCGGAGGGCTTGCGGTCGAACACGATCCTGTACGGGACCGGCTCCAGGAGCTGCTCCGGCTCGCCGAGCGAGACGATCACCTCCGAGAACGCCGGGGCTAGCCGCCGCACCACGTAGCGCAAGAGGGTCGTGCCGCCGACCTCGAGCCACGCCTTCGGGCGCCCCATGCGGCTGCTGTTGCCGCCCGCCAGCACGAGCAAGGACGCCTGCACGGCGATAATCATGGCCGTCGTGAGAGCCATCGATTTCCACGTCCACCTGCCGACGCCCGAGTGGCTCGATGCGTCGATGGGCGGGTACGTCGAGGCGGCCGAGGCGTACTTCCGATCCAAGGTCGTGCGGCGATCGCTGGAGGAGCTGGCGCGCGACTACGAGGAGATGGACGTGCTCGCCGTGCTTCTCGCCTGGGACGCGGAAACGGCGACCGGCCGGCCGCGGGTGCCCAACGAGCTCGTCGCACAAGCCTGCCGCGACCACCCGAAAGCGTTCGCTGGCTTCGGCAGCGTCGACCCGCTGAAGGGCGAGCGCGCCGTGGAGGAGCTGGCCGGCATCGCGGAGCTCGGGTTGAAAGGCGTGAAGCTGCACCCGTCGCTCCAGGCATTCGCGCCCGACGACGAGCGGCACTGGCCGCTTTACGAACGCTGCGAGGAGCTCGGGCTCGTGCTTTTGTTCCACACGGGGACGAGCGGCATCGGCGCGGGACAGCCGGGTGGCCAGGGTATCCGTCTCGACTATGCCCGGCCAATCCGCCTCGACGCAGTCGCCGCCTCCTTCCCCGACCTGAAGATCATCGCGGCGCACTTCGGCTACCCCTGGCACCTGGAGCTGCTCGCGATGGCACTCCACAAGACGAACCTGTACATCGACATCTCAGGCTGGGCGCCGCGCTACATTCCGGCGGAGGTGATGCGCGACATGAAGGGCCGGCTGCAAGACCAGTTCGTGTTCGGCAGCGACTACCCGTTCATCTCGCCGAAGCGATGCCTGGAGGAGCTCGCGGGCCTGGAGCTGCCGGAACCGGTGCTTCAGAAGCTGCTGCTCGGCAACGGGAAGAGGCTGCTGGGCCTGGCATAGCCAGCGACCAGCCGCGCTGTCGCGCGCGCGTGCAGGGTCACCGGTCCTGTGAGCAGGGCAAAGGCGGGCAGCACGCTCTCGCTCGTCACGACGGTGACCTCGATGCCTTCGACCGTGATCGAGTCGATCGTCGCGGCAGGATCTCCGCGATCTACGGTCTGTGTGGCGGCGCGCTTCACGGCGACGGCGTCGAGTACCAGTCCGCCTCCCGATCGAATCGTTCCGATGTCGAGCTGCTGCGCAGCGGTTTCCGCGGCCTGCGCGGTCGCAGCCTGGAGACCTGCGGCGCGGTACGTAACGACCCCGGCGTCGACCGCGTACGCGGCCACCGGCAGCAGCACGATCGGCATGGCCAAGGCGAAGAAGGCGAGGACCTGGCCGCGTTCGCGCTTCACGGCCGCGGCGTGCGGCTTCGCCACGGCTCGATAGGGATCGTGACCCTCGATTCGAGCGTCAGAGCGCCGGGTAGATCAAGAACAGACCAGAAAGGGTCGACCTGTCCCGAGGAAGTGGCGACCACGTCGTCCGCGCGGCCGAATCCACCGAGCGTGACTTGCAGCAAAGCTGAGCGAATGGGATAGCCGGCGATCACAGCCGCGAAGCGTGCCTGGGCGCCATGCTCTGCGCTCGCAAGATCTGGAGCGCTCGCGGCCTCAGCGGCCGCGGCTTGCGTTGCGGCTTCCAGTCCTGCGCGCGCGTCCACGATCTCCACGGTGGCAACGGTTCCCGCCGCCAGCGCCAAGACGACCGGCGCACAAACCGCGAGCTCGACCAGGGACTGCCCCCGGCTCACATGAAGATCTCCTTCTTCAGCGTCGTGTGGGCGTGCAGCGGAAGACCCCCTCCGGGCACGATCGGAACCAGCGAAGGCACGGAACCGCCGATATCGACCTGGACCTCCGACCCGAGGTCTATCGCGCACACCCAGACCTCGGGTGGATGGCCGCCCTGCCCTGGACACCACGCGCCTGCCGCGACACCGACCAGGCTCGGGGAGAGAACGCGAAGCGCGACGGCGACCGCGACCTCCGGGTCGGAGCCGGCGACAGAAGCGGCGCGCGCACCGGCGAGAGCGGCCGACCGGGCGGCGAGGGATTCGGCGCCCCAGACGGCCAGCTCGACGCTGCCGAGCACCAGCAGCAGCGCGATGGGCCACGCCAGCGCGAACTCGACGATCGCCGCTCCGCGCGTCCCGTACCAGCCCGCCGGTTTCACCGGAGGCTCGCCTGGAGGACCGAGACGGCCGGGAACATGAGGACGCCGAGAAAGGGCAGGAGAACTGCGACGGCCGCTGGGAGCAGCACGTTGTTCAGAGCCCGCCGGCTTTGCGCGATGAGCTCGCGACGCTGCGCCCGGCGCAGGTCGATGGCGAGGGCGCGGACCCCTTGGCTCGCCGCGGTGCCGTAATCGCGGCTTGCGGCGAGGATCGTCGCCAGGGCGCTCAAAAAGGATCCGGCAGAACGATACCAGACG
>DAIPXW010000427.1:0-2618 GCA_036783075.1 Candidatus Dormiibacterota bacterium
ACTCGCGCAGGCGACCAATGGATGCGTGCAAGATTTCCAATCCTTCTTCGAGTTGTCTCAGCGTGGCGTGGAACTCGAAGGGCCCTGTCTGGCTGCCCAATCTCAGAAGCCAGCGAGGGCGTCCTCGACAGTGGCGTAGTAAGGAAAGATGCGATCGAGCGTCGTCAGCTCGAGCACGACCCTCACCTGTTGGTTGGGCGCCGCCAGGCGCAGCTCGCCCTGGGAGCTCCGGACCTGCTTCAGCGCCGCGATGACAGAACCGAGGCCTGTGCTGTCCACGAAGCTGACGCCCTCCATGTCGATCACGACTTTGGACTGGCCCTTCTTGAGCGCTTCGCTGATCGCGTCCTTCAATGTCGGAGCACCCGCCACGTCAAGACGTCCTGTCGGGGCGACGACCGCCGCACCGTTGTCTGTCTGCCTGGTCTGCACCTCGAGGCTCACTGCCGGATGACTATATGCCACGGAGTCTTGAGTTGAGCCCCCTACACTGCTGGCGTGGACACCCCGGATGGCAGCCAGCGCCTGCTCATCGTCGATGACGAGGAGCCGCTGGCCAGGATCATGGAACGCACTCTGCGCAGCCGTGGGTACAACTCGGACATCGCTTTCACCGCGGCACAGGCGAGGGAGCACTTCGTCGCCAACGACTACTCTTTGGCCCTGCTCGACGTCCGGCTCCCGGACGAGTCGGGGTACGGGCTGCTCGAAGAGCTCCGGACTCTCCGGCCGAACACCGCGGTTGTCATGGTCTCGGGAGTCGACGATCCCGAGCTGGGCAAGGCCGCGCTCGAGCATGGCGCCTACGCGTACCTGGTCAAGCCGGTCGGAGCGACACAGCTCTACCTGACGGTGGTCAACACGCTGAAGCGACGCAGCCTCGAGCGCGACAACGATGCAAACCTCGACCGCCTTCAGACGATGCTCGACGAGAAGGCGGAGCAGATGCGCCGTGCCGCAGAGCTGCAGGCGGGCATGCTGCCGGCTTCGCCGTGGAAGGAACCCGGATTTGAGCTCGCGGCGCAATTCACCGCGGCGCGTGAGATCAGCGGCGACTTCTACGACTGGTACTCCACCGACGACGGTCATGTTGCGCTGACGCTGGGCGACGTCATGGGGAAAGGACTTCCAGCGGCCCTGATGATGGCGACGGCCAGGGCCGCGCTCCGCGGGTCGGCGGGAATGCCCCAGCTGGACGGCGGCGTGAGGCGTGCCGCCGACGTGATGGCCGCGGTCCTCGAGGTGAACCACGCGTACGTGACCGTCTTCCATGCGGTGTTCGACCCCATGTCGGGCGACCTGTCCTACGTCGACGCAGGTCACGGGCACGCGCGACTCCTGCGTGGCGTGACCGGGCAAGAGACCCTTCCGGCGCGCAGCGCGCCGATCGGCATCTTCCCGGACACGCAGTACGCGATCGGCAAGGTGACTCTCAACGTGGGAGACACGCTTGTCGTGTTTTCGGACGGCCTGCTCGACCTGAGGCCCGACCTCGCCACCAAGGAGGTGCAGCTCCCTTACGAGGCGCGGCGCGCGACGTCGTGCCAGGAGCTGGTCGACATCCTGGTGCAGGGTTCACGCACGCGAGACCTGTTCGACGACGTGACGGTGCTCGCGCTGAAGCGACTTTAGGCGCGGGGCGTCTCGCTCAGACCACTTCGGGAGCGGTCAGCCAGCGTTCCAGCACGGCTGCGACCACGTGCAGCTTCACGGGCTTGGAGATGTAGTCGTCCATCCCGGCGGCGAGGCAGCGCTCGCGGTCGCCAGAGAGAGCGGCCGCGGTCATCGCGATGATCGGCACGCGCCGGCCACCCGTCTCCCGCTTCCTGATGAGCCCGGTCGCTTCGTATCCGTCCATCTCGGGCATCTGGCAGTCCATCAGCACCGCGTCGTACCGGACCCGGTCGAGCATGTTGATCGCCTCCGATCCGTCGGAGGCCACCTCGGCCCGGTAGCCCAGCCTCTCGACCATCCGCACCGCGACCTTCTGATTCGCCGCGTTGTCCTCGACGACCAGCACGCGCAACGACCGCCGCTCCGGGTCGGGCGGCCCGACCGCAACCTCTCCGCCGGCAGTCGAGCGGCCCGACAAAAGGGTGTGGATCACGTCGAAGAGCTGCGACGGCCGCACCGGCTTTACGAGCTCGACGTCGACGCCGTCGACCGGCGTGTCGGGCTGACCTGCCGACGTCAAAAGGATGACCGGCACATCCTTCAGTAGCGCGTCCGCGCTCATCGCGGCCGCGACGGCCGCCCCGTCCATGCCTGGCATCATCATGTCGACGATCGCCACGTCGAAGGCGTCGTCGCCGAGCGCCGCGTCGCGCATCTGCCGCAGCGCGTCGGGGCCGTTGTCGAAGGTCCGCTCGCGCATTCCCCACGACCTCAGGTAGCGCTCCAGGATAGTTCGGTTGGTCTGGTTGTCGTCGACTACCGCGACTGCGGTGCCGGCGAGGTTGGTGGCCTGGTGTGGCGCCTGGACCCGACCCTCGGATTCGCGGAACAGCGCCGTGAACCAGAACCGGCTGCCGGCACCTTTTTCGCTCTGAACGCCGATCTCGCCGCCCATGAGCTGCGAGAGCATGCGAGCGATGGCCAGGCCCAGGCCGGTGCCGCCG
>DAIPXW010000428.1:0-2616 GCA_036783075.1 Candidatus Dormiibacterota bacterium
GCTGGAGGTCGCGCCCGACGACCGCAGCGCGGTCGCCGCAATCTTCCGCGAGGTGCACACCCTGAAGGGCACCGCGGGCATGGTCGGCCTCATGGGGGTGAGCCACCTCGCGCACAGCCTCGAGGACCTGCTGTCGACACTCCGCTCAGGCGAGAGCCGCGCCACGCCCGAGCTCACCGACAGCCTCCTGCAAATGCTGGACCGCCTGTCACACCTCGTCGAGCGCGCCGTGCAGGGAGAGGCAGACCCAAGCGACCCGAAATTGCCGGAACGACCCGAGCCCGAGCTCGAGCTGGTTGTGGCCGCAGCCGCCGCTCCTCGGGTGCACACGGTGGCGGCGGCTTCATCCCAACCGCCGATCGCTCCTCCGAACGTCAGCGTCAACCGCCGCCGCAGCGACGCAGCGACGCTGGAGGTGCCCGTGACGCGGATCGACGAGCTCAACCGCCTGGTCGGGGAGGCGTCGGCGGCGCAGCTGCGCGTCGGATCGGTCCTCGGGACGGAAATGTCCGTCGACCCCGACACGGTCAACGAGTATCGCGACCTGACCAACGTGATCAACCGGCTGCAGGAGGTAACAGAGCGTACGCGCATGGTGCCGGTGGGAACACTCGCGGCCGTGCTTCACCGCACCATGCGCGACTCCGCGCGGAATGCCGGCAAGAACGTGCGTTGGGAGATCCAGGGTGAGGACATCGAGGTGGACCGCGGAGTCCTCGAGAAGCTGGTCGCTCCGCTCCAGCACCTCGTGCGCAACGCCGTCGGTCACGGCATCGAAGCCCCGGATGCGCGTGCTGCGTCCGGCAAACCGGCGCAGGCGGTAGTGACGCTTCGCGTGACCCAGGTCGGGTCGAAGGTGATGATCGCGATCGCCGACGACGGCGCCGGCATCGACGTTGCGGCGCTTCGCGCGGCCGCATCGATCCGTGGGGTCGACACCGCGAGCCTGTCCGACGACGACGCCCTGCACCTCATCTTCCGTTCGGGCGTGTCAACGGCCACCAAGCTGACCGAGGAATCCGGTCGCGGCGTCGGACTCGACGTCGTATCCACCGCCGTGGCCGCGGTGCGCGGTCAGTTCGAGATCGACAACCGGCCCGGGTCCGGATGCGAGTTCCGGATCATCGTCCCGATCACGCTCACCGTCGTCGCGTGCCTCATCGTCAGCGTTGGCGGTCAGTCGTTCGCGCTACCGATGGAAAGGATCATCAAGCTGCTCGAACCGCAGCCGATGCAGGTGGTAAGCGGAAACAACTTCGCGGTGGTGGACGGCGAGGCGGTGCCTGTTTCCGACCTGGCCACCCTCATCGAGCGGCCGGCGTCTTCGCCGGAAGGCCCCTGGGTGCTGGTCGATGCGCGCCCGCACACGCGGGTCATGCAAGTCGGCAGCGTGCTGCAGAAAAGGGACGTCGTCGTGCGAGGCCTGCAAGGCTACCTGCGCGACCTTCGCGTGATCAGCGGCGCGAGCGTACAGCCGAACGGCTCGGTTCTCTTGGTCCTCGACGTGCCGTCGCTGCTCGAGCGCGCGAACCTCAACCTGGAACCGGTCGTCTCGTCGAAGGGCACCTCGACGGCGGCCGCGCGGCCACCGTCTGTGCTGGTCGTCGACGATTCGCTGATGGTGCGAGAGCTCCAGCGGTCGATGCTCGAGCGCGCGGGCTACTCCGTCACCACCGCCTCTGACGGCGCCCAGGCGCTGGCTCTTCTGAACGAGGCTTCGGCCGACCTCCTCATCACCGACATCGAGATGCCCAACATGGACGGCTTCGAGCTCTTGCGGGCCGTTCGCGGCCATGCCCGCCTCGCCAACATACCAGTCCTCATCGTCACGTCGCGCACCAGTGCGGAGGACCAGCAGCGCGGGCTGGATGCGGGCGCCGACGGGTACATCGTGAAGTCGGCCTTCGACGAGGCCGGCCTCTTGGGCGCGGTCTCGCGCCTGCTGGGTCGATCAGGCCCCAACGGTCACGAGCGCACATGACGTTTGACACGCTCGACCAGGCTGCCCTGCTGCTGCGCAAGCACGCGGGCCTGCTTGCCGACGCCCCCGCACGCGCCAGGATCAAGCGCCTGCTGGACGAGGGCGCCTCCGGCGCCGGTATACCTGTCGAGTCGTACTTCCAGCTCGTCGAATCCGAGCCGCGAATGTTCGGGGAGCTACTGGACCGCGTCACCGTCCAGCACAGCGACTTCTTCCGCGACCCGGCGCAGTTCGTGGCGCTGGCACAGCTCGCCGATGGGGTCGCCGGCGCGCCCGTGACCGTGTGGAGCGCAGGGTGCGGAAACGGGCAGGAACCGTACAGCCTGGCGATGCTGCTTGACGAGAGAGGCCACCACGACTGGCGCATCCTCGCGACCGACATATCGCTCCACGCCCTCGCGCGAACCGTGACCGGCCGCTACAGCGAAAGCGAGGTGCGAGGCGTGTCGCCCGAGCGCCGGAAGAGATACCTCGTCGAAGGTGCCGACGGCTTCGAGGTGACCGCTGCGCTGCGCAGCCGGGTGCTGGTCGTGCATCACAACCTGGCACAGGCGAAGCCTCCCCCGATCCCTGGCTGCTCATTCGTCTTCTGTCGCAACGTGCTGATGTACTTCGATCCCGTGGAGACGGAGGCA
>DAIPXW010000429.1:0-2611 GCA_036783075.1 Candidatus Dormiibacterota bacterium
TGCCCGTCACGTTCCACTCTCAACTTCCGGCGCGGCTCGTGCAACCCGCGATAGCGGTGGCGATGGCGGGTGACGTGCTGGTGGTCGCCGTGCTCGTGTGGGAGTTCTCACGCGACCCGAGCGCCATCGTCTGGACGACGTCGATGTTTGTGGGCGCCGCGGCCTCAGCGCTGTACGGCAGGCAGGGTGCCACCGTCTTCGGCCCGCTTCTCATCATCGGCCTGATCGCGTCGAGCTTCGCGGGGGGCATACTGAGCAGGCCCGACGGCTGGCTTCACCTGGCCGAGGAGGCTGTTCTGATCGCGGCGGCCGCCGTGATCGTCGCGGTCATGGCCGGCGAGAACGGACAGCAGGCGCGCCGCGCTGAATCTGCGTTGCTCAACCTCCAGGCCCTGGTCTCACGCCTGCGCGGCGAGGTCACCGAGTCCGCCAAACAGCTCTCGGAAGTCGCGGACCGGCTGGCGGCCGTCACCGCCGCGCAAACGAGGACGGCAACTCAGACCGCGGCCAGCATGGAGGAGCTGGCGCGAAGCACCGTGTCCATCGCGGACACCGTCACCGGCGTCGCCGCCCAGGCGGTCGTGGTGCGTGGCAACGTCGAGATGGCGCTCACATTTCTCAAAACCTCGGGCGATCGGGCCGTCTCGCTGACGAAGCGCGTGTCGGAGATCGAAGGGATCGTCACCCTCATCAACAAGATCGCGGACCAGACCAACCTGCTCGCTCTCAACGCAGCCATCGAAGCCGCTCGGGCAGGTGAGGCCGGCCAGGGGTTCGCCGTGGTGGCCGACGAGGTGCGCAGGCTCGCAGAACGCTCGAAGGCGTCAGCGTCGCAGATTACCGACCTGGTCAAGGGCGCCCAGTCCGAAACCACAGAGACGGTCCTCTCCATCACCAATCGGAACAAGCAGCTCGAAGGGTGGCTGGTGATGATGCAGACGATGGCCGACGCCAGCGACAGCGTGCGGCTGGCCAGCAAGGAACAGCTCGTGACCACCGCCCAGATCGTTGAGGCGATCGAGCAGATCGCTGAAGGGAGTCGCTCGGTGGCGGCCACCGCTCAGGAGATCGCCGCCGCCGCAGCAGTGCAGCGCACCCTCGCCGCCGACCTGACCAGGTCTGGCTGGGACAGCGCGCGGAGCCTGGTGGATGGAAGCTAAAGAAGAACGGCTGGAACGTGCTTCCGGTGCGCTCCCACAGGACGCGAGCCCCCTGTCCAGACGTCATGTGTTCGACATCCTGTTCAGCCGTGAGGCGCGGATCGAGGCCGGCGTGGTCGCGGTCGGCTCGCTACCGGAACCCGACGAGGGGAGGTCTTTCACAACGCTTGCCGCAGGTGCGGCGTTGATCGCAGCCAGCACCGCGGACCAGGTGGCCGCGGCCACCCAGGCTGCTGCCGGCGCCGAAGAGCTGTCCCGCGGCTCGGTCGCGATCTCCGACTCCGTGGGGGCGGTGGTGGCGCAGGCGAGCGACCTGCGGGACAACATCCAGCTCGCGAGGACCGACCTGAAGGCGTCGAGCGCCCGCACGCTGGCCAACGCCGAGCGGGTGACCGAGATCACCGCGGTGCTTGGCGTGATCAACGCCATCGCGGACCAGACCAACCTGCTCGCTCTCAATGCCGCCATCGAAGCGGCGCGGGCGGGCGACGCCGGCCGCGGCTTCGCCGTGGTGGCGGACGAGGTCCGCCGGCTGGCGGAACGTTCGAAGGCGGCGGCCGCGCAGATCAAGCAGCTCGTGGCCGGCGCGGAGGTCACGAGCGGCGAGGCTCTCACGGCGATCGAGAGGCGCGGCGCGCAGCTCGAGAACTGGATGAAGCTCACCAGCGCGATGGTCGAGGACACGGCGCGCTTCCACGCCACCGTTGATCGCCAGCGCGCATCCACTGCAGACGTCGCGATCGCGGTCGACCTGGTCGCCGAGGGGAGCCACTCAGTGGCGAGGTCGGCGCGCGAGCTGGCCTCCGGGTCGGCGACGCCGGCACCTCCGGCAGCGGGGGTCGCGACGCCAGAACGCGATCCCGGGGGCGAGGGCTGATGCGAGCCCTGATCATCCCGGTGGCCACGGAGTTCTACGCCGTGCCCATGGACAGCGTGCGACAGGTCTTGCGCCGGACAGAGGTGACCTCGATTCCCCTGTCGAGCTCGGAGCTCCTCGGGGCGATCAACGTCAGAGGCGAGATACTGCCGATCCTAGACACCGGCATCCTGACCGGTAACGGCCCGGTCAAGACCGTTCCCTACACCGTCATCGTCACCACCGAGAAGGACCCTGTCGGGCTCGCGGCGGAGAGCATGCCGATTGCCGCCGAGCTCGGAGAGCCTGTCGCGGCCGGGACGCGGCCAGGGGAGCGGGGGGTGTTCAGCAGCGGTGGGCGGCTCGTTGTGCTGCTCGACCTCGAGGAGCTGGTGGCCAACCACCTGAACGCATCACGGGCGAGATAGAGGACGAGTTCCGCCCGGCTTTTCTCGACGACGCGAAAGCGATGCTCGAGCGGATGTCCTCCGCCATGATGGCGCTGGAGGTCGCGCCCGACGACCGCAGCGCTGTCGCCGCGATCTTCCGCGAGGTGCACACCCTGAAGGGCACCGCGGGCATGGTCGGCCTCATG
>DAIPXW010000430.1:0-2609 GCA_036783075.1 Candidatus Dormiibacterota bacterium
GTGATGCGGCTTACGATGCGGACGGCCTGGCGGACCTCTTCACAGGGGACGCAGTTTGGTCGTCGCGCACGCGCGACGGGTCCGTCGACTTCGGGCGTTACGAAGGTCGCGAGGCGATCAGGAAATTCTTTGCCGGGGCCTCGAAAGACCTGGGGCCGATGACTCTGCACTATCTCCTTGCGCCGCGGGTCGAGCTCGCGGAAGATGGGGCTTCGGCGACTGGTGTCTGCTACCTGCTGGCCATCCTCGACCAGCGGCCTCCTTCGTCAGCTCCGGGGTCGGCCGAGCGCGAGCGCGTCCTGCTCGGCGGCGTGTATTCGCACCGGTTCCGGCGCGTCGAGGGGCGCTGGCTCATCAGCGGTTCGGCGTGCGACCTCAGCCTCGAGCAGCCGCTCAGGAGTGCGCCTTCACCGACGCCCTGAAGGCGTTGAGCAGAAAGACGGAGTCGCTGCCGCCGGTGAGAAACCAGGCCCCCTGATCGCGCAGCTCGTCGGCGGTCAGTCGGTAGCCGCCGTGTTCAACGGGCATCCCGAACTTCACGCCCGCCTCGCGGCACGCCCTGAACACTTTGCGGACGGCATCCGCCAGCCGGGCGTCTTTCGGATCGCCGATCGCGCCCAACGACGCCGACAGATCGCTCGGGCCGACGACGACCAGGTCGACGCCGGATGTGGCGGCGATCGCCTCGATCTGGTCGACGGCTGAGGCTTCCTCGATCATGATCGCCAGCACGGTGTTGCGGTTGAGCGCCTGGGTGAGCTCGCGAACGCCCGGAAGGCCGTGGGCGCCGAACTCTGCCGCGGCCGACGCCGGATACATCCCGCGATGGCCGTCTGGCGGGAAGCGCACGCCGCTGACCGCGCGGGCGGCCGCCGCCGCGTCCGAAATGTGCGGAACGAGCACGCCCTCCGCTCCGATGTCGAGCACTCGCTGCACGAAACCGTGATCGCCGGCGGGCACACGAACCAGGGTGCCAAGCCCACGAGAGCGCGCGGCCCGAAGATGGTTCTGCACCGTCTCGAGGCTCAGTCCCGAGTGCTCGCACTCGATCACGACGAACTCGAACCCGGCGAGGCCCGCGAGCTCGACCGAGACGGGGTCGGCGAGCGTGATGAACGTGCCCAGCGCGCTCGGTTTCTGACCGATCAGATCCCGCAGCCGGTTGCGCAAAAGCTCACCCACGGCGGGCGTCTTGTTCCTTTGCGCGCAGCAGCTGCTTGGCCCGCTCGGCAACCGGCTGGTCCACGAACTCGCCGGTGACAGTCCTGGTCGCAGCGCCACCGGATTTCTCGAACGTCCACAGCACCTGCTGCGCCCATTCCAGCTCTTCCGGTGTCGGTGCGAAGACCCGGTGGATGATCGGCACCTGGCGCGGGTGGATTGCCGACTTGCCGAAGAACCCGATTCGCTTGGCCGCCTCCGCCTCGTCCCGCAGTCCGTCGTCGTCGTCAAGCTGCGGATGCACGCCGTCGCTGGGCTTGGGCTTGCCGGCGGAGCGCGCGGCGATCACCAGGTGGGAGCGCGCGTAGAGCGTTTCCTGCTCGCCGGGCGAGCTGCCCAGGTCGGCCGCCAGGTCGAGACCTCCGTACGAGAGCAGCGAACAGGCCGGCGCGGAGGCGATCTCGAATGCGGCATGCACACCGCGCGCCGACTCGATGGTGCAGTCGAGGCGAACGCCTTGCGCCCGTTCGGCGACCCATGCGACGTCTCTGGCCGATTCCACCTTCGGGATGCGAATCCCGGCCGCCTTGCCGCCGACCGCGGCGAGGTCGCGCTCGCACTCCTGAGTCCCGGCACGGTTGACGCGCACCCAACAGGTTCGGGTCGCTGCAACCGCGGCCACCATCTCGCGCGCGCGGTCTTTCAGGCCTGGCGGCACGGCGTCCTCCAGGTCAAGCACCACGGCGTCAGCACCCACGTCGAAGACCTTGCGCAACAGCTTCTCGTCGTGCCCGGGCGCGAAGAGCCAGCTCCGCGGCAGTTCGATCTCAGCCACGCGTTTCCACCGGGCGCGCGAACGGTTCGTCCGGCGACGGCAAGGGTGAGTTGAAGGCGAGGTGGACTGTCGCTTCGGCGCCCCCATTCCAGTTGCGGTGAGGGATCCCCGCGGGAAAAACGACCAGCGTGCCAGGGCCCGCCGTATAGGCCTGCCCGTCGATCTCAAGGCTCATCGTCCCGCTCAGGATGTAGAAGAGCTGGTCCACGTGGTGGGTGTGCATCCCGGCCGGCGAACCGTCGCCCGGCGGCGTCTTGATGCAGTTGACGCTGCAGGTCGTGGCTCCCGAATCGCGGTCAAGCAGCGACTGGACGACTCGTGAATCGACCGCCGTGAGCGCTGCGTAATCGACCTTGCGCAAGTACTCCATGGGCCCTCCCTCTCACTAACCATCTTCACGGACGAGCTGGCGGGCGATGATGGTCCTGAGGATGTCGTTGGTGCCCTCGCCGATCGCCATCAGGGGCGCATCCCGGTAGAACCGCTCGATCTCGTACTCGGTCGAATAGCCGTAGCCGCCGTGGATGCGCATCGCCTCCAGCGAAGCCTTGATGCACACCTCGGACGCGTAGAGCTTCGCCATGCCGGTTTCGAGGTCGGCGCGCTTCCCGGA
>DAIPXW010000431.1:0-2606 GCA_036783075.1 Candidatus Dormiibacterota bacterium
AGGCCCAGGATCTCGTTCAGGAGGCGTACCTCCGCGCGCTCCGCTACCAGCACAGCTACCAGCAGGGCACGAACATGAAAGCCTGGCTGTTCGCGATCATGCGCAACCTCTTCTGGGACCGGTTCAAGGGCTCCCGCAAAGAGGACGTCAGCCTTGACGACGTGGGCGAGTTCGTCCTGTACGAAAAGCTCCGTGATGAAGGCGCCAGGCCCGAGGCCGACGTACTCGACAAGCTCGCCGCTTCGGAGGTTGTGAAGGCGGTCGAGAAGCTTCCGCCGCTGCACCGGGAGGTCGTGTTGCTGGTCGATGTCGAAGGAATGTCTTACAAAGACGCCGCCCAGGCACTCGAGGTGCCCATCGGGACTGTCATGTCCCGCCTCCACCGCGCCCGCCAGCAGTTACAAAAATCCCTCTATGACTACGCGGTCGAATCAGGTATTGTCCGCGGCAGCAGCGGACAACAGGTGCAAAACCAATGAACTGCAAAGATTGCTCGGAGAAGCTCGACCGCTTTGTCGACCGCGAGCTGAACTCGACCGAGGTTCTGGAGCTGCAGCTTCACCTCGAGGGCTGCCCCGACTGCGAGGACCACTACGAGTTCCAGTCGCACCTCAAGCGCCTGGTGCGGCACTCGTGCGAGTGCGACGCCCCGGAGGCGTTTCGCGAAAAGCTTCGCCAGATCCTGACCTAGCTTTCCGATCCGGCCGCGCGAGCGATGCGGCGTTGCGCCTGGGGCGCCTGCAGTCGGCCCGCCTCTACGTGATCACCCCCGACGGTCCGCCCGACCGTCTCCTGGCCATTGTCGAGTCGGCGGTTCGTGGTGGGGCGGGCGCCGTCCAGCTGCGTCACAAGGCCCTCGCTCGGGGCGAGCTGCTTGCGCTCGCGCGGCGGATGAGGGCGGTCACCCGCGACGTCCTGTTCATCGTCAACGACCACGTGGACCTCGCCCTCCTGAGCGGCGCCGACGGCGTGCACCTGGGCGCGGACGACATGCCGGTCGAGGCGGCCCGCCGCATCGCCGGCGACCGGCTCATCGTCGGCGCCTCCGCCTCGAGCCCTGAGGCGGCGCGCGACGCCATCGACCAAGGCGCGGACTATCTCGGCTGCGGGCCCGCCTTCGCGACCCCGATCAAATCGGCCAAGGCGGTCGTCGGCCCAGAGGGTATCGCCGGTGTCGCCGCAGCCGCGGCGAAAGAGGTGCCGGTGTTCGCGATCGGGGGCATCGACGAGTCCAACCTGGCCCAGCTCACCGCGCTGGGCTTGCGGCGCGCCTGTGTGATCCGCGCCGTTGCGGAGGCGGATGACCCCGAGCAGGCGGCGCGCCGCCTGCGTGCGATGCTGGACGCGTGACGACGGTCGGGGGCCTGGGCGAGTTCGGGCTGCTGGATCGGATCAGGCCATACCTGTCGGCAGGGCTGATCGACGTGGCGCCGGGATCGGACGACGCCGCGGTTCTCGAGCACGCCGGCGGGTTCACGGTCGCGAGCTGCGACATGTTCGTCGAAGGCGTGCATTTCGATCTCGGATGGATGAGCGCCGAAGACGCCGGTTGGCGTTCGATGGCGCTCGCGCTGGGGGACCTGGCCGCCAAAGGCGCCGCGCCGGCCTGGGCCCTGACGTCGCTGGCCATGCCGAAGCTGTGGACGGTCGAAAACCTCACAGGTCTCTTCAAAGGCATGGCAGGGCTCGCCGCGAAGACCCGGCTGAAGATCGTCGGTGGGGACATGAGCTCGATCGAGGGTCCCGCCGTCCTCTCGATCACGGTGGTCGGCGACTCGCCGGCTCGTCCTTTGGCGCGGAGCGAGGCCCGGCCCGGGTGGTCGGTGGCCGTGACCGGACGGCTGGGCGCCGCCGCGGTCGCGTTGCGGGAGCGGCGGCCCCTGCGTCTGATGCCTCTTCTGGCCGAAGGGCGCCGGCTGAACGACGCCGGGCTCTGTTGCGGCGATGTCTCGGACGGGCTGCTCCGCGAGATGGAGAAGTTCCTGGCCTTCTCGGGCGCGGGCACCTTGCTGCACGCTATCGAAATCCCCTGCGCGGAAGGAGCCACCTGGGAGGTTGCCTTGACGAGCGGGGAGGAATCCGAGCTCGTGTGCGTGGGGCCTGAGGCGCTGATTCGAGGTGCCGGGCTAAAGCCCATCGGCACGCTGACCGAAGAGAAAGCCGTGAAGGTTGTCGGCGCCGACGGGCTGCCGGTGTCGCTCGGGGTCCGCGGTTACGACCACTTTGCATGAGGTCTTGAGCCGGTCGGCCGCCGACACCGAGAACCTCGGGGAGCGCCTGGGGCAGCGGCTCAAGCCGGGTGATGTGGTCTTGCTGACCGGCGAGCTGGGTGCGGGCAAGACCACTTTCGTGCGCGGCGTCGCCCGGGGTGCGGGCTCCAGCGCGTCCGTCGCCAGCCCGACCTTCCAGCTGGTGCGCATCTACTCCGGCAGGGTGCAGGTGGCGCACGTGGACCTGTACCGGATCGAGACCCCGGTTGAGCTCAAAGACCTCGGCCTGGACGAGCTGGCCGACCAGGGCGCGGTGGTGATCGAGTGGGGGGACCGGCTCGGCTCGCCGGGTTCGGCGCTGATCGAGATCGAGCACCTCGAGGGCGACCGCCGCCT
>DAIPXW010000432.1:0-2598 GCA_036783075.1 Candidatus Dormiibacterota bacterium
GGCCTCGAACCCTTCGGCTTCGAGATTGAAGCACAGACCTTCGGCGAGGTGGTGACCGGATAGGTCGCGCCGTTGAAAAGATCGATGCGCAGCGCCTCCGGGAAAACGCCGTTCGGGCTCGCGCCGCGCGACCTGAAGGCGCGAAGCAGGATCGGCGTCATGCTCCAGGAGTCGGGCGTGCCGGGCATGCTGAAGGTGAACGAGATCGTGTCGTTGTTCGCCTCCTACTACCCTGCACCGCTGCCGGCCGGAGAGGCCATCGCGATGGCGGGCCTGGATGAGAAGGCGAAAAATCTCGTCAAGGACCTGTCCGGTGGCCAGCGCCAGCGCCTGTACCTGGCGCTGGCCGTGTGCGGCAACCCCGACGTGCTCTTTCTCGACGAACCCACCGTCGGCATGGACGTCGAAGGGCGCCGGCGCTTCCTCTCCGAGATCGGCGAGTTCGCCGCGAAGGGTCGCACCGTGGTGCTCACCACTCACTACCTGGAAGAGGCCGACCAGCTGGCCCGCCGCATCATCGTGATCGACCGCGGCCACGTGATCGCCGATTCGACTCCGGCCGAGATCAAGTCACGTGTGGCCGGCAAACGGATCGTTTTCACGACCTCCCCGACCACTATCGACGGAAGCTTCGACGGCCTGCCCCTCAACTCGAAGCAAGTCGACGGCGGCCGCGTTCGGCTTCTGACGAACGAGCCGGAGCAGGTGCTGCGCGAGCTGTTTCGGCGCGGCGTCGAGATCAAAGACCTTGAAGTGGTCGGCGCCGACCTGGAGGAGGCCTTTTTGGCCATGACGCATCACGAGGCGGCACTGTGAGCATCGCAGCCGCAAGACCTGGGACGGCGTCGCTCTTCCCGATGCTGATGAAGCAGTCGTGGGCCGAGTTCATCAAGCTCTTCCGCGTCCCGGCGTTCAGCACGACGAGCATCGTCCTGCCGTCGATGTTCTACGCGTTCATCGGGCTTGGGCAGGCCAAACAGGCTCTGAACCCGGGCTCGAACGTCACCTTTGGCGAGTACTTCCTCGCCTCGATGGCTCTTTATGGGGTCGCGAACGTGATGGTGCTCGGCTTCGGCATCTCGCTGGCCAACGAGCGCGGACAGAAACAGGACCTGCTCATGCAGGCGACACCGCTCCCAGCCCCTGTCTATTTCGTGGCCAAGACGCTCTCCGCCCTCGTCATCGCGTTCATGGCGCTGGTGGTGCTCAGCCTCCTGGCGGCAGGCGCCGGCGGCGCGCACCTCAGCACCGCGCAGTGGCTGACGCTTTTCTTGCGCGCGATGCTGTGCTCGATTCCGTTCATCGGACTGGGCTTCGCGCTCGGTTATCTCGCCGGTCCCAACTCCGCGCCGGCAGTCACCAACCTGATCTACCTGCCGACGGCGTTTGCCTCTGGCCTGTTCTTCCCGCTGCACCTGCTGCCGCAGTTCCTGCAGAACATCGCGCCTTACCTGCCGCTGTACCGGGGCGCGCAGCTGGTCTGGGATTCGGTCGGCGCACCGACCGAAGGCGGCAGCATCACCACCGACTGGCTGTACATGGGCGCCTACGCGGTTGCGTTCTTTCTTCTTGCCTTCTGGGCTTACCGACGAGACCAGGGCAACAAGTTCAACTGACCGCGGCCCAGAACTTTCCGGGCAGCTCCATCCCGAACGCCTCCTCGTAGCGGCGCGAGAACTCCGCCGGCTCGTAGTCGTGCTCGATCGTCCCGACCTGCTCGACCACGTATGTCGCCGCGAGGGATGCGACGCGGCCGGCCTCGGGCAGGTCCAGCCCTCGCAGCAGGCCGGCGACGAGCCCGGCCCGATACGCGTCGCCCGCGCCGGTCGGGTCGACCTCGCGTACGGGCGGCGCTGACGGGATCTCGACTATCCGATCTCGTGTGGCGATGCGAGACCCCTGGCGACCAAGCGTCGTCACGACGATCTCCGCCAGCTCGAGGAGCCCCTTTTCGTCGTGGCTGGTCCTCTTTTCGATGAGGTCGAGCTCATAGTCGTTGCCGATCACGATCCACGCCCCGCGGGTGCCGTCGGTCACGTCTTCCGACGACATCATCGGCAGCTGGTGAGCGGGGTCGAACACGAAGCGGATGCCCCGTTCGCGACATTCGTTGACCAGCCGTTTCATGGCACCGGGATCGTTCGGACCGATGATCACCGCGTCCACCGCGGGCGGCCCGTCGTCGAGCCCGAGCATCGCCGCGCGCCACATCGCGCCGCCGTAGTAGCCCGTGAGCTGGTTGTCGTCCATGTCGGTCGTGGTGAAGCCGGTCGCGCTCAGCTCGCCTTCGAGCAGGCGAAGCCCGCGGCAGTCGATGCCCCGCGCCACGAGCCAGTCCCGATACTCGGTGGCGTCCGATCCCGCGGTGGCCACCACGGCCGCGGGATAGCCGAGCAGCGCCAGGTTGTGCGCGTAGTTGCCGGCCACCCCTCCCCGGCGCTTCTGGAGATCGTCGACCAGAAAGCTGAGATTGAGGATGTGCGTCTTGTCGAGGAGGATGTGGTCCTTGAAATGCCCTTTGAACGTGAGGATGTAGTCGTAAGCGATCGACCCCGTGCAGACGACGGTCATGGGTGCACCACTGCAGGGAAGGCTAAA
>DAIPXW010000433.1:0-2589 GCA_036783075.1 Candidatus Dormiibacterota bacterium
ATCCCGTAATCGCAGTAGATCCATTCCAGGCTGTTCTCGCCCATGAGCACCACGTGGTCGCCGGGCTTCACACCCGCCTCGACCAGCGCCCCCGCGATGGACAGCACCGCCCGCCCGGCATCAGCCCACGTGGCCACCTTCCAGCCGCCTCCGTCGGGGTAGTGGACGAGGGGCTCTTCGCCGAACGCCGCGGCCTGGCGGAAGAAGACGCCGACGGTGGTGCGATCGGCGATCGATTCGGGATTCAAGCCTTGCGCCGCCGCAGCCGGTGTCCTTAAGGACGTGGCTCTATTTCACCGCTTTGATGGTCAGCGTCAGGGTTCCAGACGGGACGCTGACGGTCACCTTGTCGCCCTTCTTGCGGCCGACGAGCGCGCGGCCCACGGGCGAATCGACGGATATGCGGCCGGCCGACGGGTCGCTCTCGACCGCCCCCACGAGGTGATACGTCTCGGTGGCGCCCTCTGTGTCGGTCACCTCGATGGTCGAGCCGGGCCCGACGACGCTGGAATGCGTGTCCGTGATGATCTGTGCGCGTCCGATCATCTCCTGCAGCTCGTAGATCCGGCTGTCCAGCAGACCGACCTCTTCTTTCGCCTGCTCGTACTCGGGATTGTCCTCGATGTCACCTGGCTGGAACGCCTCCTTCAGGCGCTCGCCCGCCTCGGCGCGGCGGTTCAACGCGACCTCGAGATCGCGCTTGAGCTTCTGCAGCCCCTCCGGCGTCAAAAGAACGGGTTCGGTGAGGTCCATTTCCCAGCCGCCTGACATGATACCCGGCGCATGGACCCCACCGATCTGCGGGCCGGCCTGGCCGAACGGCTCGCAAGCGACGAACCGATCGACGCTCAGACGTTCAACGCGGCGTGCTTCATGCTTTCGCGCGCACTCGACGATCTCCAGCTCAGCGTGCCCGACGCGGAGCCCGTGGTCAGGCGGCTCTTGCGCGTCGTGGGTCGGGTCGTCATCGACACCGGAATGCCGGACTCTCGACCGGAGACCTGGCCGAACACCGAGGAGATGATCCTGTTGTGGATCGACGAGGCCCTGCGCGCGCTCGGCTACGAGGCAAGGCCTACAAAGACCGGTGGCCGTCCTGAGCTACCCAGGCCCGACGACGGCGAGCGCGCCTAGCGATCAGCTGCTGAGCAGGTGGGCCGGGTTTCCTTTGAGGCCGACCGCGAAGGTCACGGTGTCCGTCGCAGTTACTCCCGTCGAGATCTGGTAGCGGAGCGACCACCACCAGTTGTTCGGGTTCAAGCCCGGGTTGTAGCCCACCGGAACCGGGACCTCGAACCTGATCCAGTGTCCGTTGTAGTTTGTCGTCCCGGCGGTGGTAGCGCGCACGGTCGCGGTGTTCGGGGCGCCGGTCTGGGCGAGACATGGTACGGGCGGGTTGGTCAAACCACCGGCGCCCGTGCAGGGGACAGAGGGTCCGACGTTGGTCCTGGTGACCCCAAGGTCCCACACGTTCACCGGGTTGGCCGAGACCACTATCGCTCCCGTGTTGTCGAGCACGTACAGGTCGACGTTTCCGCCGCCCGAGATGTCACCCGGGTCGTAGACGTCCATGGTGATGGTCTGCCCCGCGTAGTCGGGCGGGATCGAGAATATGGGGATGTCGAAGTGGCCGCCGGCCGCCACGGCGATCGGGGTGTAAACGGCCATGTCGTCCCAGGCGCCGACGCTGCAGCCGGTGCAGGTGTTCGTACCGCCGGTTTGACCGGCCTGGTCGACCACGCGCACCGCGTAGCCCTTGTGAGCCTGGCCGCCCAAGCTGGCGCCGTTGGTCGGCGGGTTGGTGCCGTCGAAGCCCAGCGTGTCGACGCGAAGGCGGTAGGTGCCGGGGGGCAGCGCCCCGGGCGCCGGCGTGACCAGGCGCTGGAAGGTCCCGCCGTCGGATGCGCCCGTGTAGTTGGTCAGGTCAACCCATGAGTGGTAGGTCTGCATGTTGACCGGGTTCCCGGTGGCGTCCCACGTCTGGGTGATGTAGCTGCCGAGGCTGTTGATCGGGTTGTACGACTTGGCCGGCGCGCAGGCGCCCGTGCAGCTGGCCGCATTCTTCCACCAACCGCTGGCGTCGATCGGGTAGACCTTGACCTTGCTGACCTCGGAGTCGCTCGCGCGGATGAACGGCGTGCTCACGTTATAGATCGTGTATTCCATAGTCGAGTAGAGGTTCTTCTGTGTGGCTCCGTAGGAGGAGAAGTCCTGTGAGTCCTCCTCGTGCAGGTAGTAGCTCGAACCGGAGCTGCACTGGTTGTACAGATGGGTGACGGGGGAGACGTGGTTGTCGCAGATGTTGTAGGTCGTGGCAAACGCCTGGCCGCTGATCGTGCTCATGGTGTTGGGAGCGTTCTTGGCCCAGCTCTCGGATGCGGGCCCCCCGCCTCCGCTTGTCAGCAGGGCCGGCGCGTTGTCCGGGCCGAAGATCGCGTTGTAGACCTGGATGTAACCGCCGTTCGGCAGGTTGACCAGGTAGTTGTAGCCACCACGGTCGGGCAGGCTGGCGCCAACGGGATCGCTGCCCTGCGTCCGGCTGATGGCGTGAACGTCGCCGCTGCCGGCCGGGTTTGGCGTGAAAGCGTC
>DAIPXW010000434.1:0-2582 GCA_036783075.1 Candidatus Dormiibacterota bacterium
TCATCATGGCGAAGTCGCCCATGTAGACCTCGGACTCCTTGATCTCACCCGTCTCTTTGATGGTCAGGCGGGTCTTGATCCGCAGCGGCGCGGCGTACGTCATGTCGCGGTTGCGGCATTCCTCGACCGAAAACTTCGGCTGGCCGAACTCGTAGTCGAGGAACTTCAGCTCGAAGTTCTTGCCCGTGTAGTCGGTGATCGGGTTTATCTCGTCGAAGAGCTCCCGCAGACCTTCGGACTTGAACCACTTGAAGGACTCGACCTGTGTCGCGATGAGGTCCTTCAGCTCGACAAGGTTCGGTATGCGGCCGTAGCTAAGACGCGCGGGAGCTCTCATCTCTGAGATCATTCGTTCTCCTTATCGGGAAAAAGGGCGCGCTCAGTTAATGGGCTGAGTGAGCGGCCGGGCGTGCACGAACGGCCAGTATACGACGAACCGACCCCGCGTGGGGACGCGTCATCGAAGCCAGGCGAACCGGTCGCCCGACCGAGGTTTCCGGGCACTATAGCACCCCCCCGCCGGATGGGCAATCACTTCAGAATCCGCCTTTCCACCGGGCGGGGAGGCCTCCCGGTGGCGCTGCCCGCGTGGCAATACGCTATCGGTCATGCCCGACTGGCACGCGCTTCGCGCCGAGTTCCCGCTGCTCGACCGGTGCATCTACCTCAACGCCTGCTCTTTGGGCCCTCTCCCCCGCCGCGGACGGGCCGCGCTGGAGCGCTACGCGCTGGATTGGGATGCCAGCGGGACGCCGGTCTGGTACTCGGACTGGCTCCCGCTCCTGGCGAGGTTCAGGGAGAAGATCGGCGACCTGCTCCGCGCGCCCGCGGGCTCGACCGCCATCGCCCCTTCCGTCTCCGTCGCGCTGACGACGCTGGCCTCCGGCCTCCCCGTGTCTGAGGGCCGGAACAAGGTCCTGATCGGCGCGCTGGACTTTCCCACCATCGGCCACCAGTGGCTCAGCCGGCCTCAGTTCGAGGTCGAGTTCGTGCCCAGCCGCGACGGCATGACAATCCCGCCCGAGGCGTTCGCCGAGCGCATCGACGAACGGACCGCCCTGGTCGCGACGACCCACCTCTACTACACGACGGGCTACCTCCAGGACGTGCGGGCGATCGCGGACGCCGCCCACTCGGCGGGGGCGCTGGTGCTCGTCGACGGGTACCAGACCTGCGGGTGCGTGTCCCTGGACGTCGGCGAGATGGGCTGCGACGCGTTCGTGGGCGGCTGCCTCAAGTGGCTCAGCGGCGGGCCGGGCAGCGCGTTCCTCTATGTCCGGCCGGAGCTGATATCCCGGGTCCGCCCCCAGGGCACGGGCTGGTTCGCCACCCGCGACCCGTTCTCCTTCACCCTGCAGGAGCTCACGTTCGCCGACGACGCTCGCCGCCTCGAGACAGGCACGTGGGCTATCCCGTCGCACTACGCCGGGCTCGCGGGCCTGGAGCTGATCCTTGAGGTCGGGGTGGCGAACATCCAGGAACGCCTGCGCGACCTCACCGATCGAATCCTCGAGCGCTGCGACGAAGCGGGTGTGCGCACCTTCACCCCGCGGGAGCGCGAGCGCCGTTGCGGGATCGTGACCCTCGAATGCGAACACCCCGAGCAGGTGGAGGCGAGGCTCCAGGCCGACGGGGTGATCGTCGACTCTCGCCCCGGCCGGTTGCGGCTCTCACCTCACTGGTGCGTCACTGAAGAGGAGCTGGAGCGAGGCCTGGACCTGGTCTTTCGTCACCTCACGCCCGGCGCATCCCTGGGACACGCGAGCGCCTGAGCTTCCTCAGCTAGGGCTCTGCTCGGCGCTCCATGTATGCGAGGGCCTCCTCGGCGGTCGGCACCGAAACCACGTTCTCGCGGGCAAAGGTGCCCGCTTCAGGCCACGCGCTGCGACCTATTCGCATCGCAGCGGCCTGGAGGTCGTAACTGGTACGTCGCAGCTCGACGTCCGGACCGAGGACAGCCCAGTAGGCGCCCGGCTCGCCGTAGGGCATCCCGATGCTGCCTGGGTTCAGCACGCGCACGGCTCCGACCCTGCGGTCGAACTGCATGTGCGTGTGGCCACATACGACGACGTCGGCGTCAAGGCCGGCGATCATCTTGCTCAGCCGCTCATCGCTCGTCCTCACCGTGATGATCTCCGAGTCGCTGCGCGGCGAGCCGTGGCAGAAAAGCACCCGTCCAAGGCCGTCCACGTCGACCGCGACCGTGGTCTCGAACGCGTCCAGGAAATCGCGCCGGCCACGTGACAGCTGAGCGGCGCACCAGCCTGCACCGGTTCCAGCCGCTTCCGGCTCCTGCACACGGTCAAAGGCGGCCACCAGCTCGCGATCGGCGTTGCCCCGGACGAAGCGCGCCTGCGGCAGCGCCAGAAGGACGTCGATGGATTCGGCCGGCATGGGGCCGGAGGCCACGTCACCACATACGACCACGAGGTCAAAAGCCTCGCGCCCAACCTCGGCGAGCACGGCCTCCAGCGCCGGCAGGTTGCCGTGTATGTCCGAAAGGGCGGCGATCCGCATCGCGGCAGAGCCTAAACAAAAAGAGCCGGGCTCGAAAGCCCGGCTCTCCGATCAGCGTCCTTACT
>DAIPXW010000435.1:0-2573 GCA_036783075.1 Candidatus Dormiibacterota bacterium
CAGGCGGCCGTCTATTCGGCGCTGAGCTTCACGGCCGGAGCACTGTTGCCGATCGTCGCGTTCTTGCTCGTCCCGACCGGAGCGCGCACGGCGGCGGTCGTGGTGAGCGCGCTTGTGGCCCTGGCCGTCCTTGGCGTCGCGGGAGCACGTGCGGGAGGCGCGCCGCTGCTGCGCGCTGCCGTGAGGGTCACCATCGGGGGCGGGCTTGCCATGGCGGTCACGGCCGGAGTCGGACGCCTGGTCGGTGGGATCGGCCTCTAGATCTGAACCCGGTGTTACGGAGCCGAGCTCACGGCCACCAGCCACGTCGGCGCCGGAGGAGGAGCGCGATCCCGAGAAGAATGAGAAGTACCGGCCAGACGACATCGCCTCGGAGCCAGGGCAGCAGCCCCAGGTTCGCGAGCAGGTAGTAGAGACCGATCAAAACCAGACCGACGCCCCAGAACGAACCCCTCATCCCGAACCAACCGCCCCAGGGTCCGTACCAATCGCCGTGCATCCACTGCGCGCGCATCTCTTGTCTCTGCCGGCGACGCCATGCGTGCCACTCGGCCCGGGACGCACCAGGCCCCGGGGCCGGTGGCGGCGCGGGAGCCGGTGGCGTCTGGCTTGAAGGGTCCGTCGCCATGGTCAGATGCTAACCCCTGAGCTTTACGGCGACCGCGACCATCAGCTCCTGGACCGGCCGCGAGGCCTGTCGGTGTCGGGGCGTTCGACCCTGCCCAAATAATGCGCCGGGCTCACATGCTGGCGTCGATGGCCAACGACGGGTATCCGGGTCTGGGAGGGCTCATCGACATCTTCCGCGTTCGCGAGTACTTCGACGGCATCACCGAAGTTCGCGACGTGGCTCGCAAAGTGCGCGACGACGCGAGCTTCCTCGGCGCCTTGCGGCGCTCCCTGGTGAAACTGCCGACGGACTCTTCGCCCGCGCTGCCGTCGGAACCGCTGTGGCCGCGTCGTGTGAACCCTGCAGCGGTGCAGCGGGGACGTGTCGGGATCGTGGCGAGCGGGGGAAGCGGAGCGCTTGCTTCGCTGGTCGGCGTCTTGAAGGCGTTCGAGGAGCTTGGCGTGCGGCCCAGCACGATGTCGTTCGCGTCGGGCGCCGCCCTCTTCGGCTATCCCGTCGCCGCAGGCAAGAGCGCGGACGAGGTCGCCGAGTTCGTTCTTTCAACCGACCCTACCGCGTGGATCGACCCGAATTGGCGCGGCCTTGCGGGCTTTTTGCCGGCGCATGGCCGCGGGTTCGCGGGGGTGATCAAAGGCGCGAAGATCGAGGCGACTTACGCCGAGTTCCTTGGGGATGTCACCCTGGGCGAGCTGGAGATTCCCGCCTATGTTCCAGTCTGGAACATCGAGCACAACCGCCTCGATTACGTCGGTCCGAGCACTCACCCGCGGATCAAGGTGGCCCGCGCGATCAGGATGGCGGTGTCGCTTCCCCTGTTCGTCGACCCTGTCAGGTGGCGCGGCGGATCCTGGTGCGACGGGGGCATAGTCGACATCTTCCCCGTGCATCCGATCCTCGACCTCGAGAAGCCGTGCGACGCTGTGGTGGCCGTCAACTGCTTCTACCCGCCGGAGTTCGCCGGCGAGGACGCCGGGGGTTGGCAGGCAAGGCGCTGGAGCGTTCTCGACATCGCTGACCAGGTGGTCACCGCGCAGCACGTGCAGCTCGCGCGAGAAAACCTGCGCCGGTTGCGCGCGGAGGTCGGCACCGTGATGATGATCAACCCGGTCCGTTACGAGCTCGTGCGGCGCGCCGGGTTCTACCAGCAGTTCCTCGATCGCTCGAGCTGGCCTGAGTTCATGCGCGCGGGCCGGCGGGCGACGCTGACCGTCCTGCGAGGTCATCTGGGCCGCCGCCCGCGTCGAATCGCGAGCTGATCCGCCGGCCGTTCCGCTGCGGTCGGCGCACAATTCCGGCAAGCAGGAATGGCCAATGAGCTGAGCGCACTCGTCGAGGTGGGCGGCGGCGCCGTCGACCGGCTGGTGATCGGCACCGCCGAGTCGCTTCACAGGGCCGCCGCCGGCCGCGTCTTCAGGAGCGTCGGCCCTCTATCGGCGCCGAGCCGGATTGTCCACGACGCGGTCGCGCGAGCCGCGTACGCGACCGTCCGCTTCGCAAACGGAGTGGCGACATCTGCGTCCGCCATGTCGATCGGAGCCCTCACCGGCGCCAACACCCGGCCGCTGAGCGCTTCGCGACGGGGTCGCGCGACGATCGGCGCGCTGAACGCCCTCATGGGCGACATGCTCGAAGAACAGGGCAACCTTCTTGCGATTCCGATGGCAATCCGCAGGAACGGAACCGACGTCGCCCGCGACCGGCAAAGCATCCGCCGGACTTTTCCTCGACCGACCGATCGGATCGCGGTGTTCCTGCACGGGCTCGGCGAAACGGAGGAGCGGTGGCAGCGCGGCGCGGCCACAATTGAGCGACTGCTGGCGGGCGGCGAACTCCAGGCAGTGACCGGGGCCGCCGCCGACGGCGAACCCTGGCTGTCGAAAGCACGCCGCACCTTAACCACTGCGAACTCCGCCGCCGACACCGACCCGGACAGCGCGTTCAC
>DAIPXW010000436.1:0-2572 GCA_036783075.1 Candidatus Dormiibacterota bacterium
ATGGGAGCGGGCCGACTATTTCGAGCCCGGACGGCCCTGGCGCAGAGCCGGAGCAGACCAGCGCGGGTTCGGCTGGAAGCGGCCTCCATACTTCGACCTCCTGGCGGAGGAGCACCGGGCCTTCCGCGAACGCGTCGGCATCATCGACATGACCTCGTTCGGCAAGATCGACGTCCGCGGCCCGGGAGCGGCGGCGCTGCTGGAGCGCGTCGCGGGCAACCGCCTCGACCGGCCGCCCGGCGGCGTCGTGTACACGCAGCTGCTGGAGAGTGACGCTGGGATCGCGGCCGACGTCACCGTGACGCGACTCTCGGAGCAGCACTTCCGGGTCGTGACCGGCGCGGGCTACGTGAACAGCGACCTGGGCTGGCTTCGCCTGCAGCAGCGAGAAGGCGACGCGGCGGTGGAGATCCGCGAGACGACCGACGAGCTGTCGGTGATCGGGATGTGGGGCCCGAGCGCGCGCGCCGTGCTCGAGCTCGTCACCGAAAGCGACGTCTCGGAGGCCGCCTTCCCGTTCATGCACGCTCGCCACATCCGCGTCGCGGGTGCGGCGGTCCTCGCGCAGAGGGTCACGTACGTAGGTGAGCTGGGGTGGGAGCTTTACGTGGACCCCGGCCGGGCTGTGCAGGTCTGGGACAGGCTGATGGGGGCGGGGCGGGCATTCGGCATTCGCGCCGGCGGGTATCGGGCCCTGGACTCGCTTCGGATGGAGAAGGGCTACCGGTACTACGGGACCGACCTGACCCTCCTCGACAACCCGTTCGAGGCCGGGCTGGGGTTCTGCGTGCAGCTTGACAAAGGCGAGTTCAACGGCCGCAACGCTCTGATGGCGGCGCACGAGGCGGGTGTCAAGCGGCGCCTGCGCACTCTTGTGGTTGGTGGCGAGCCGTACCTGCCGATCTACGGCGGCGAGGCGGTACGGAGCCAGGCTCGCGTGGTCAGCCGGCTGCGCAGCTGCGGCTACGGGTTCACGGTGCGAAAGAACCTCGCGTATGCCTACCTCCCGGTCGAGCTGAAGCCTGGCAGCGAGGTCGAGGTCGAGGTCTTCGGCGAGATGGTCCCGGCGGTGGTGACCACCGACTCGGTGATCGCGAAACGTGCAGAACAACCCGCGCGCTGAGGCTGCGGTCTCGGCCGTCTCGCTCTGGAAAGGGCAGGACGTGAAGGTCTCGCAGCTTTCGGGTGGCCTGACCAACGAGAACTACATGGTCGAGGCGGGGGGTGACCGATACGTGATGCGCATCCCGGGCCAATCCACCGAGCTCTTGTCGATCGACCGCGCCAACGAGGTCTACAACACGAAGGCGGCCGCGACCACGGGCATCGGCCCTCGAGTCCTCGAGCACGTGCCTGGGCTCGACGTGCTCGTGCTCGAGTTCATCCCGGGCCCGACGATGACCGCCGCGACTCTTCACTCGAACGAGATGGCGGGACGCATGGCGGAATCGTTCCAACGCCTGCACTCCGCGCCGCGTTTCCTGAAGGACTTCGACATGTTCCGGCTGATCGAGTACTACCTCGGCATCGTCGACGAGCATGCGGTCACGATCCCCGCCGGCTACCGCGACCGGCTGCCGGAGGTGGCCAGGATCGAGCGGGCGGTCGTCGCAGGCGCGCTCCCCTCCACGCCGTGCCACAACGACCTGCTGTGCGAAAACTTCATCGACGACGGCTCGGCTCTCCGCATCGTCGACTTCGAGCTGAGCGGCAACAACGATCCCTGTTTCGACCTGGGCAACACCGCCCAGGAGGCCGGGTTCGACCAGGACCTTCGCGCCGCGCTGTGCGAGGCGTACTTCGGGCATGCCGATCCGCGCCAGCTCGCCAGGATGAACCTCTTCGCCCTCATGTCGGACGTCGGATGGACGCTGTGGGGCGCCATCCAGGCCAAGATCTCGGCGGTCGACTACGACTTTCGCGGGTACTACACCGGCCGCTGGGAGCGCGCGCTGGCAGTGCTGGGCTCGAACGACTTCGAGCGCTGGCTGCGCCAGGCGGAGGCGTAGAAGTCTTTTTTGACGGCGCTGACGGCCGGTGCTACGGTTCGCACCGGTATATCGCTCGCATATCGGCCGGACGGGTGGCCCGTGGGCCGGGCGCGCGGCGCGCATGGGAATCGGAGGGGACGCTGGGAATGGCTTTCGCGACCGGGGTGAGTCCGGCCGTCGAACCCGTGGAGGCCGCTCGCTCGCAGAGCGAGGAAGCCTACCTGCGGATCCGCGAGCTGATCGTTTCCCTGGCGATGCCGCCGGGATCGGTGGTCAACGAGGGCCGGCTCCGCGAGGAGCTGGGGATCGGCCGGACTCCCATCCGCGAAGCGCTGCAGCGGCTCGCGCGTGAAAATCTGGTCCGGTCCATCCCCCACCGCGGAACGTTCGTCACCGACGTAAACATCACCGACCTCGCCCGGATCACCGAGGTCCGGGTCGTGCTGGAGGGCCATGCCGCAAGGCTCGCGGCCGAGCGCTTGTCCACCGCCGACCGGGACGCCATGGGGCGCCTACTCGAGATCCTCCAGGACGAGCCGCGCATGGACCAGCACGAGCTGATGCGCCTCGACCAGCAGATC
>DAIPXW010000437.1:0-2559 GCA_036783075.1 Candidatus Dormiibacterota bacterium
GCGCCGGCTTTCTCGGCCAGCTGGCGCAGCTCACGCTCGGCGTGGCTGAGAAGCACACCGTGCCCGGCGAGGATGACGGGGCGCTCGGCCCTGGACAGCGCCTCGGCCGCCTGGCGCGCGTGCTCGAGGTGAACGTGGCCGTTGGGCTGATAGCCGGGGATCTCCAGCCTCTCGGGAGTGATGCGTTCGGCGTCGGCCTGCTGAACGTCCTTGCAGATGTCGATCAGCACGGGGCCTGGCCGGCCGGTGGTCGCGATGTGGAAGGCCTCGTGGATCACCCGCGGCAGCTGTTCGATGTTGGTGACGAGGTAGCTGTGCTTCGTCACCGAGCTCGTGGCGCCGATGACGTCCGTTTCCTGGAAAGCATCCCTTCCGACCTGGGTGCTGGCGACCTGTCCTGTGATCGCGATCATGGGCACCGAGTCCATGTAGGCGGTGGCGAGGCCTGTCACCAGGTTCAGGGCGCCAGGACCGGAGGTGGCGAACACGACCCCGGGCTTGCCGCAGGCGCGGGCGTAGCCGTCCGCCATGTGGGCGGCGCCCTGTTCGTGGCGGACCAGGATGTGCTTGAGCCTTGGGTGCTCGTGCAGGTGCTGGTAGATGGGCAGGTTCGCGCCGCCGGGGTAGCCGAAGATGTACTCGACACCCTCGCGCTCCAGCGCTTCCAGCACCATGTCCGCTCCGGTCAACTTCTGCTCCTTGAAAACTGGGTGAAAAAGAAGAAGCCCCCGCCTTCTGGTCGGGGGCTTTTGCGATCTACTTGCGGTGTCTGCTAGCTCGCGCGTGCCCCCGAGTGTCCAAGGCCAATAAGGCCGAGGAGGCCAAGGAGGACTACGAGGGTGCGGGCTGACGCTGTCATGAGGATGTGAATACTAACGCCCGAGCCCGCCTTCCGGTTGTATCCCGGGCACAAATTCCCTCACCCGGCTTTGGGTACAGTGGGCGTTCCCCATGCCCAAGACCCTCGCCCAGAAGCTGTGGGACGCCCATGTCGTGAGCTCGACGCCCGGCGAGCCGGACCTGCTCTACGTCGACCTGCACCTCGTCCACGAGGTCACCTCCCCACAGGCCTTCGAGGGCCTGAAGCTCGCCGGGCGGCGCGTCCGCCGGCCGGACCTGACGGTCGCGACGATGGATCACAACGTGCCGACCCGGGGCGGCGCCCGGGCCGCGGACGAGCTGTCCCGCCGGCAGATGGAGGTGCTGGCCGAGAACTGCCGGCGCGAGGGAATCCCCCTTCACCAGATCGGAAGCCGGCGGCAGGGGATCGTGCACGTGATCGGGCCGGAGCTGGGGCTGACCCAGCCGGGAATGCTGATCGTCTGCGGCGACTCGCACACGTCCACGCACGGTGCGTTCGGCGCGCTGGCCTTCGGGATCGGGACATCGGAGGTCGAGCTCGTGCTGGCCACTCAGTGCCTGCCGCAGAACCGCCTCGGCGATCTCGCCGTCACGGTCACGGGGGAGCTGCCGCTGGGCGTGACGGCCAAGGACATCGTGCTCGGGCTGATCGGCCGCACCGGGATCTCCGAGGGGCAGGGCCACCTCGTCGAGTACCGCGGCCCCGCCATCGAAGCGCTGTCCATGGAGGGCCGGATGACGGTCTGCAACATGTCGATCGAGTGGGGCGCCAAGGCCGGGATGGTGGCGCCGGACGACAAGACGTTCGCGTACCTGGAACGCCGGCCCCACGCGCCGAACGGCGACGCATGGGAGGTGGCGCTCGACTACTGGAGGTCGCTCTCCACCGACATTGAGGCTCCATTCGACGGAGAGATCGAGATCGACGCCTCGCGCCTGGAGCCGCACGTGACCTGGGGCACGAACCCGGGCCAGGTCGCGCCGGTGACAGGTCGCGTCCCGATGCCGCGCTCCGACACCGACGAGCGTGCTCTGCGGTACATGGACCTGAAGCCCGGGACCGCGCTGGCCGACATCACCGTCGACCGCGTGTTCATCGGTTCGTGCACCAACGCGCGGATCGAGGACCTGCGCGCGGCGGCGAAGGTCATCCAGGGCAGGCACGTCCACCCCAAGGTCCGCGCGATGGTGGTGCCGGGGTCGACCACCGTCAAGCGGGTCGCCGAGGACGAGGGCCTCGACCTGGTCTTCAAAGCGGCGGGCTTCGAGTGGCGGAACGCCGGCTGCTCGATGTGCCTGGGCATGAACCCCGACATCCTTCTACCCGGCGAGCGGTGCGCGTCGACCTCCAACCGCAACTTCGAAGGTCGCCAGGGTTCAGGCGGTCGCACGCACCTGATGAGCCCGCCCATGGCGGCGGCCGCGGCGGTCACCGGGCACCTGGTCGACGTGCGGGAGCTGCTCTAGGTGGAGCCGGTATCCCGGGTCACCGGGCGCATGACTCCGCTCGACCGTGCCGACGTCGACACCGACCAGATCATCCCCAAGCAGTTCTTGAAGCGGATCGAGCGGACCGGCTACGGGCCGTTTCTCTTCTTCGACTGGCGCGCGGGCGGCGATTTCGTCATCGACAAGCCCGAGCACGCCGGCTCGTCGGTCCTGCTGACCGGAGCGAACTTCGGGTGCGGATCGTCGCGC
>DAIPXW010000438.1:0-2504 GCA_036783075.1 Candidatus Dormiibacterota bacterium
GAACTTCTTTGCATCTTCGCGGCCTGAGCGGCCGGGCGCCTCCGGCGCTGAAGGCTGCGTCAAGGGGCCCGGCGCCGCGTCGTCACGCATCTTGAGATGCGCTCCTCCTTGCGCCACCCTTTCCTTGCCTCCGGCCGCTGATGCCGCGAAGGTGCGGCGGATTTCGGAGTCGCGACACTCAAGGGAGTCTAGTGGCTGGCGGCGGCCGCCTCGTGCTGCTGCTGGAACTCTTCGATGATCGTCTTCGCCAGGTGAGAGGGCATCTCCTCGTAGTGCGAGAACTTCTGGCTGAAGCTGCCGCGGCCCTGGGTGATCGAACGAAGGTCGAGAGCGAACCGCAGCATCTCGTGCTCCGGGACCGTCGCGTGCACCCTTTGATATCCGTCCTCGGGCTCGGTGCCGAGGATCTTGCCTCGCCGCCCGTTGACGTCCGACATGATGTCGCCGAGGTTCTTCTCGGGAACCCGGATGTCGGCCTCGACGATGGGCTCCAGCAGCACCGGGCCCGCGTCAAGTGCCCCCTTGCGGATCGCCATCGAGCCCGCGATCTGGAACGCCATGTCGTTCGAGTCGACCGAGTGGTACTTGCCGTCTACGAGCGTCACCCTGACGTCGACCATCGGGTAGCCGGCAACGACCCCCTTGGCCATGTTGTCGACGATCCCCTTCTGCACGGAGGCGCGGAAGTTCTGAGGTATGGCTCCGCCGAAGATCTTGTCCTCCCACACGAAGCCTTCGCCGCGCTTGGTGGGCCCGACCTCGATGACGCAGACGCCGTACTGCCCGTGACCGCCTGATTGCTTGACGTGGCGGCCCTCGGCGCGGCTGTGAGTCGACACCGTCTCGCGATAGGCGACGCGTGGGACCTGAGTGGTCGCCTCGACGCCGTACTTGCGCTTCAGCTTCTCGAGCGTCACGTCGAGGTGCACGTCGCCGAGGCCCGCGATCACGAGCTGCTTGGTCTCTTCGACCCTCTCCACGTGCAGCGTCGGATCCTCTTCGCAAAGCCGGGCCAGGCCGCTCGAGATCTTCTCCTCGTCGCCATGCGTCTTGGGCGTGATAGCCACGCTGTACGCGGGACCGGGCAGTTCGAGGGGGGGTAGCGGGGCCCCGTCCTTGACGCCGATGGTGTCGCCGGTGAGCGTGTGGGTCAGCTTGGTCGCTGCGCCGATGTCCCCGGCCCGCACCTCCGTGGTCGCCACGTGCTCCTTTCCGCGTGGAAAAAAGATCTGCGCCAGCCGCTCCTCGCCGCCTCGGCTCAGGTTCGCGAGGTGCGCGTCGGCCTTCACCGCCCCGGCCATGACCTTGAAGTAGCTGACCCGGCCGAACTGGTCGCCGCCGGTGCTGAACACAAAGGCCTTCGCCGGCTTGTCAGGCTCGACCTCGGGCGGAGGCATGAGCTCAGCGATGGTTGACATCAACGTCCGCACGCCGAGGAGCTTTGTGGCCGAGCAGCAGACGACCGGGGCGACCTTGGCCGCGAGGATGCCTTCGCGCAGGCCCCGCTGGATCTCCTCCTCGCTGAGCGTGCCCGCGTCAAGGTACTTCTCGAGCAGCGCGTCGTCGCTTTCTGCCGCCGCCTCGATGAGCTGTCCGCGGTACTCGTCGACCAGCTTCTGCATGTCATCGGGGATCGGGACCTCGCTGCCCTTACCGTCGGCGGTGGTCACGAACGCTTTGAGGTGCAGCAGGTCGACGATGCCTCGGAAGTCGTGCTCGGAGCCGATCGGCAGGTGCAGCGGGAACGGGCGGGGAGACAGGTGTTCGCGCATCGCCGTCACCGCACCGTAGAAATCGGAGTTCTCCTTGTCCAGCTTGTTGACGGCAACGATCCGAGGCTTGTTGGTGCGGTTGCAGTGCTCCCACGCGACCTCGGTGCCGACGGCGAGCTGCGGTGCCGCTCCGACGACGACGACGGCTCCTTCGGCGACGCGCAGGCCGCTCATCACCTGGCCCGCGAAATCGAAGAAGCCGGGGGCGTCGAGGATGTTGATCTTGAACCCGCCGTGCTCCGCGAACGCGACCCCGAGGTTGATCGAGATCCTCCGTTTCTGCTCTTCAGGCTCGAAGTCCATGGTGGCCGTCGACTGGTCGGGCGAGCCGAGGCGCGCGATGGCGCCGGAAGCGAAGAGCATGGCCTCGGCGAGCGTGGTCTTCCCATCGTGCGAGTGGCCCAACAGCACGACGTTCCTGATCTTGTCCGGCGTGTAATCGGCGGCCATTCACACCCCCAGCGTGCTTGAGCCTTGGCGTATAGAAGGACAAGTCTAAGGCGCGGTTAAGGAACGGTAGGCTTGGGTATGATCAGATACCGATGAAGAAGAAGACGGCGTCCATCGAAGAGGTCCTGGCTGCCGTCGAGGCCGCCCGCGACAAGGTGATGGCCGACGAGGTGAAATCGCTCACCAAGCTGGGGATTCCCAAGGCGATGGCGTACCAGATGATCGCGAGCCGGTTCCACCAGAAGGTGGGAAACCAGGAGGAGACCGAAGCCGACCCGTTCG
>DAIPXW010000439.1:0-2484 GCA_036783075.1 Candidatus Dormiibacterota bacterium
GTCGAGCGGATCAGGTCCATCGCGAGCTTGACCCGGATCGGCTGCAGCGGGTGTTCGTCCGATAGGTGGTGCTTCATCAGCTCGTCGCCGTAGACGAGCGAGACCTGTCCGGGCACTGCCATTTACCCTAACAACCTCGGTGGACACAGAACGCCTCTTCGAGTCGGTGCCGAACTTCTCCGAGGGCCGCCGGCCGGACGTCATAAGCTCGCTCGCGGCCGCCGTGACCGCCAGGGCCCACCTCCTGGACGTGGACCCCGACCCCGATCACCACCGCGTCGTCATCTCGATGGCGGCGGGCAAAGCCAGGCTGGCGGATGCGGTCATGGCCACCGTCGGCTCCGCCCTCGAGCACATCGACATACGGACCCACGAGGGTGTACATCCGCGTATGGGCGCCGCCGACGTCGTGCCTATCGTCCCGCTCGGCCAGGCAACGCTCGAGGAAAGCCGCGAGCTGGCAAATGAGATCGGCGAGCGGATCTGGAGCGAGCTCAAGGTCCCGGTTTTCTTCTACGGTGACGGCCGCTCTCTCGCGGACATCAGGAACGGCCGTGCGAAGCCCGACCTAGGCGGACCCGCCCTGCACCCCTCCGCGGGCGCGGTGTCGGTCGGGGCACGCCTGACCCTGGTCGCGTTCAACGTCCAGCTTCCTGGACTCGATGCCGGCGACGCCCGGGCCCTGGCGCGCTCGCTGCGCGAGGCGCGGGCGGGCATGCGAGGAGTGCAGGCTCTCGTGTTCGAGCTGCCCGGGGGCCGGGTGCAGCTGTCGATGAACCTGTTCCGGGTCGATGAGACGCCGCCTGCGGCCGTCGTCGCCGAGCTGCAGCGCCGGGGCGTGCGCGTGGGCGAGCAGCAGCTGGTGGGGCTGTGCCCGGCGATCGCCGCGAACGAGGTGGCCGCAGGACGCATTCTGGAGGCTCGGCTGGCCGCCTCCGCCGCGCGCGCCGGGGCGCGGCGGTGCCGGGAGCGAGGGGGCGAGGAGCACATGGCCCTGGCCCTTCGCCTAGTCCGCGAGGCGGAGCAGCTGACAGCCATGGGCGTCGGTCAGCTCGAGCTTCTCGCGGGCTCCGAGCGCGCCGCCGCGCTCATCCATGTGCTGCGCGCGGCCGGCGTTGAGGAGAGCGAGCTGGAAGCAATGCTCGGCGCCGCCGCCGGCGGCCTGCGCGCGGCGATCAGCGCGCCGACCATCGCGGCCGAGCCGGCCCGCGTGCGCGCGCTGGATGCGAGGCTTGAACCGCGTCCACCTGTCTGACGCGAGGATTTGAGCCGGGTCAGGCGGAGCCCGGCGTGGTGTCGATTGTCAGGGTGCACGCCCCACCGTTGACCTCGACCCTGTAGGCATCGGTCGCCCCGTCGAAGCCGGACGACTGCCAGCTCTCGCTTCCGATGCCACGGTGCTGCTGGCCGTCGGCGTCGAGGCTTACGACTCCGCCGGAAACAGTCGCAGAGGCCTGTGTGCCGGCCGGCCTGTGAACGTTGACCGTCAGGGCGCCTCCATTGACCGAGATGGGGACCACGCCCGACGGCTGGCCGACAGTGATGTCCTCCCGGCTCGCGCCGGTGTTGACCTCGATCGAGCCGACGTGCACATCGGTCAGGTTGTAGGTTTCCGTCGCCGCGCCGCTGTTGGTGACGATGGTCCACGGCAGGCTCGAGTCGATCAGGAGCTTCAGCGTGAAGCGGCTGCTCCGAAACAGGCCGAACGAGCCGTTGCCCTGGGAGATCTTGAGCCGACCGCTCGACTTGTCGAGGCTGACCTCGGGCCTCGGACCGGAGTAGTCGATGGTCGCCTGGTAAAGGGAGCCCTCTGGTGCGCCGCCCTGCACGTTGATGGTGGCGGCACCCACGTCGATCTCCAGGGACGGGTTCTCGATGCCACCCCCGGGGGCGGTCGCGCTGAGGTTTCCGGTCTGGGCCGGGTTCGGCGCGAGGGCCACGTATGCAAGCGCGCCTCCCACCGCGATCACAACGATGAGCACGGCGGCGACCTCGCCGGCCGTCCCCTGCAACCCACGGCGGGCGATCAGCTCGAGGCCGATGACGACCAGGACCAGCGGCCACAGGTCGAAGAGGAGGCCCAAACGGTCGGATGAGATCACACCGGCGTTCGCGAGAAGCGCGAGGACCCCGACCAGAATCAGGACAGCCGGCCATAAAAGGCCGCGGTAGGAGCTGCGCATGTCTATCTACCCTCCACGTTGACCGTGGTCGCGCCGCCCGCCACGCTCACCTCATATCGATCGCCGGACGCGTCGAAGCCCAGCGACCGCCACTCCCGGTTGCCGATCCCGTCCTGCCGGGTACCGTCCGCCGTCAACCGCACGGCGCCACCGGACACCTGGACCCGAATCGAAGTGCCCGCCGGGCGGGTGATGTCGACCTGCAGGCCGCCACCATCGATCCGGACCGGAACCTGGCCTTTCGGCTTCGGCAGGTTCAGCTCGATGCGGCTCGCGCCCGTCCTGCACTCGAAGCCCGCCG
>DAIPXW010000440.1:0-2476 GCA_036783075.1 Candidatus Dormiibacterota bacterium
CCTATCGCCGTCCACCTGGTCGATGACGAATGCCGGCGCCTGTCTCGGGGCGACCAGGGCCTGGATGCGATTCTCGCGCAAGGCTCTGTCAATCCCGTCGACGCGCGCCAACCGGAGGGCCAGCTCGCGAGCCCCTCGGTAAGTTGCCGGCTTCGACCTCTTAGTCGCTTCAGATTGCTCGAGGAGCTCCTGGCGGAAATAGCCCATCTCCTCAGTTGCATGTCGCCTGTTCCATCGGATGACGTCGGCGAGGCTCTTGACAGCGAGGCCGGTCCGGCGCAGGAGATAGCTGTTGAGCCCTGCCCTGAACTCGTGAAGCAGAATCGTCAGCTCGGCATCTGACTCGCGGAGCTCTTTGGCGTTGGGCAATTGGACCTCGACGAGGATCGCACCGCAAGCCTTCAGCGCCTGCAGCGACTCTTCGTAGCATCGGTCGGTGTGCTCCGAATAACCGGTGAAGGGCGCACGTAGCACGCCGAGTCGCTGCCGGCGCAAACCACCTTTGCTCAGCGCGGAGTGGTAGTTGAGCGGTCGCGTCGCGATCGCGCCGAGCACCGACGCGGCATCCTCGACAGTCCTGGTCAGCGGGCCGGCGGCGTCCTGGCTGGCGGCGATGGGAACGATCCCTGACTGGCTGACGACTCCAAGACCAGGTTTCATGCCAACCACCCCGTTTGCCGATGCGGGACTGACTATCGAGCCGTCGGTCTCGGTCCCGATGGCGATCGCGGCATATCCGGCGGCGGCTGCCACTCCGGAGCCGGAGCTCGATCCGCCCGGGCTCCGGTCGAGAACATGCGGATTGCGCGTCTGCCCACCCCGGCCGCTCCAGCCCGAGCTCGAGCGGGTCGAGCGAAAATTCGCCCACTCGCTCAAGTTGGTCTTTCCGATCAACACCGCACCTGCCGCACGGAGGCGAGCGACTACTGGTGCGTCGCGTCGCGCCGAGGCACCGGTCATGGCGAGGGAACCCGCCGTTGTCAGCATCCGGTCGCCGGTTTCCAGGTTGTCCTTTACGAGCAGGGGGAGCCCATGAAGCGGGCCCAGAGGGCGGTCGCGCTCCCTCGCGCGGTCGCGGCGTGCAGCGATTTCGAGGGCGTCAGGGTTCAACTCGATCACGCTTCTCGTGCCTTTCTCGTCGAGGACCGCAATTCGCTCGAGGCTCATCTGCACAAGCTCGACCGAGGAGATCTCTCTTCGTGAGAGGAGCCGCGCCAGGTCCGCGGCAGACAGCTCGGCGAGCTCGGAATGGGGCCCCATCTGCACGCAACTCTATATCGGCCTAGTAGATCCGCCAATCTCGGCGTCCCTGACGGCCTAGCGCTGGGGCCAAAACACTCTCAGCGGACTCGCAGCGTCGTCCCAGGCAATACTGATGGACGCGCACCACTCTGGTCGGCAGGACCGGCAACGGCCACTGAACGGACAGGAGTTAGAAGCCATGAAGACGTGGATCTACAAGATGGTGGCTTTGCATCGTCACTTCCGCCTTGTTGCCGTGCAAGCGCCGGCCGGTGATACGGGGCGTATCTATCTGGATCGGCGATCGCGAACGTGGAGCGACGCGCGAAAGCGGAGCTTCGTCGCAGTCGTGGATCGTGACCTGACGCATGCCGTCGGAAGGAGGCCTCGATGCTGAACCCAACCTCTCTACGAGCTGATACCAACCTCGCACGGACTCGTGTCCGCCTTGTGGCGATGGCCGAGGCGCTCGAGGAGCGGCGCGATGCGCTGGCATCCAGCTGGGGTCCCACGCGCGAGGAGGTACTCGATGAGCTGGACCGCGCTCAGTTCGTTTCCGATGTCCACTTCGCCGCTGCCCTCGAGTCATCCATCAGCGATGCGCGTGCTCAACTGGCACACGCGATAGCCGTCCTTGACGCCGGTGGTTACGGCCTGTGCGAGGACTGCGGAGCTCGAATCAGCGGGGCTCGTCTCACTTTCCGGCCGGAGTCCACCAGATGTCTGGCCTGCCAGGGCTTGGCAGACTTCAGAGACGGTCGCGACCTCATCGGACGAGTCTTCGTCCCAGACGGCCGCTTGCGCTGGGATTCGAACCTGAGCCGTGTGACTAAGAGTCACCTGTAAAAGCAGTCGCCGACAGCCAAGAAGACAGCCTCAAGTTGGCTCTGGCATCCTTTGCGACGTGAGCCGGCAGCCAGCAGCTCGACGCCGTTTGGCAGATTTGTCCGGCACCAGCCCGGATCGGCTGTCTGGCATCTCAGATGGAATTTTCGCGGTGGGCATGACGCTGCTCGTCCTCGGGCTCGTGGTGCCGACCTTGAACGGCTCGGCGACCACGGCGGGCCAGCTGTGGGAGGCGATACGCAAGCTTGGTCCGAACGCCCTCGTCTACACCATGAGCTTCATGACACTCGGGATCTTCTGGTTAGGACAGGGCACCCAGCTCGCTCAGCTCGGGCGAAGCAATCGGAACTACGTCTGGATCCACCTTGTGTTCTTGTTCGCCGTGACC
>DAIPXW010000441.1:0-2475 GCA_036783075.1 Candidatus Dormiibacterota bacterium
GGCGGCCGGTGAGCACCGTCTGCAGGTGTGGCCCAGCCCATGGGGTCCAGGTTTTCCCGGGTGGCACATCGAGTGCTCGGCGATGTCGATGTCCCTGCTCGGCGACCGGTTCGACATCCACACGGGCGGAGCGGACAACGTCTTCCCGCACCACGAGGCGGAGATCGCCCAGAGCGAGGCAGTGACTGGGCACCAGGTGGTGAGCCTATGGATGCACGGCGGCCTGCTCATGCTGGCCGGCGCGCGCATGGCGAAGTCGGCGGGCAACTTCTTCCGTGTCACCGAGCTCGAGGACCAGGGCTTCGACCCGCTGGCGTTTCGTTACATGGCGCTGCAGGCCAAGTACCGCACGAAGCTGAACTTCAGCACCGAGGGCCTCGCCGGTGCGGATCGAGCGCTCAAGCAGCTGCGCGATCGGGTCGCGGAATGGTCGGGCCACACCGATCATCGCGACGACGCCGCCGATCAGCTCGAATCAAGGTTCCGAGCGGCGCTGGCGGACGACCTCGACCTGCCGGCGGCCATGGCGCTCGTCTCGGAGCTGTCTCATTCCGCGATCGCGCCCGGAACAAAGGCCTCGCTTCTCCTATCGTGGGACCGGGTCCTCGGCCTCGACCTCGAGCGACCCGCGCCGGACGGCGTGCTGCCGGACGGTGCAGCGGAGCTGCTCGCGGCGCGAGAGAAGGCGCGGGCGGCAAAGGACTTCGCGACGTCGGACCGTCTCAGGGATCAGCTGGCGGCGCTTGGAGTCACCGTCACCGACACGGCGCAGGGCCAGCGGTGGAAGAGCGCTCCGCCGGCGAGTAGATAGAAGAGGCCGGACCTTGCGGCCCGGCCCCACGAGAGGAAGGGGTTCTTTCGAGCGAACTCTAGTCCCAGATCATGACTGCTGGCTGGTCACCGGGTGCACCAGGACGATCCACTGGTCGGTCGGCGCCCCAATCGAGAACGTCTGCGGGTCCTTGCCGTTGCCCGATCCGTTGCCGTTGCCGTTGCCGTTGCTGTGGCCCTTGGTCTTGTCCTTGGCGTGGCTGTTGCCGTTGCCATTGCCGTTGCCGTTGCTGTTGCCGTTGCCATTGCCGTTGCCTTGCCCGTGACTACGGGCATCGCTTGCGTGCGCGGTGCTGACCACCTTTCCGTGCTGCTTCGCAAACTGGCTGACGCACTGTCCGATGCCGCGGGTCCCGGAGGCACGCAGCGTGTCCTTGCAGGTCTGCACCTGCTGCGAGACCTGCTGGCCCCAGTCCTGCGGATTGATGCTGCCCGTGGTCGCGACCTCGGTCGCCGCCGCCGCCACGGTCACAGCCGCGGCCGCCACCGCGATTCCGGTCAGCAGCTTGACGCCGATGGCGGCGCCAACCCCACCCAAAAGCTTCTTCATCGTCCCTCCTGAATCCGTGCCTCTCCGTAACGGGATCGAGACGGCGGTCATCGGATCGAGGATCCGGTGCAGCTCGCCCTCCAGGTCCCGCTCGAAGTCGTTCATGCGGGAGTAGAAACGCCCGGCTAGGCCGGATCAACCATTTTTGGCCGGCGGCTTTCGGCGAGCGTGACCTGAAGCTGCTTGCGGGCGGCGGCCAGGCGCGAGGCGACCGTCTGTTCGGGCACGCCGAGCGCCGCAGCGATCTCCTTGTTGCTGTAGCCGTGATAGTGGCGCATGACCAGGGCGGCCGCCTGCTTGGTCGGAAGCTTGCGCAGCGCTGCGATCAGGTCGGATCGCTCGGCGAGCGCGGCAGGATCCGGCGGCGCTGCCGGGCGGCCGAGCCTGCGGATCAGCTCTCCCGCCTGACCCAGGCGCTGGTGCCTGCGATCGGAGATCGCCACGTTGATCGCGATCCGGTGGAGCCACGCCTCGACCGGCGCGTCCGGGCGCCAGGAGCTCCAGCCGCGGTAGGCGCGCTCGAATGTGTCCTGGGCGCAGTCCTCGGCCGCCGCCCGGTCGCCGAGCAGGGTGATCAACGTCCCCAGGATCCGCCGGTACGTGTTCCTGTAGAGGCGCTCGAAGTCGGCTTCCGACCCCGGCTCATACCCCTCCGTGAATGCCGCTTCTCGGCTTGACTCCGAACGAATGTTCGTATACCCTCCCAGGATCGCCATGGCCAGCTTCCCAGCGTTCAACCCGTCCGACTTCCAGGGAGAGATAACGCTGGACCACCGGATTCCGGAAGCCGCGGCGACATTCGCGCCGCTGCCGCCGGACCTGCGGCCGGAGCTCATCCAGGCCCTGGCCGGACGCGGCGTCCAGCGCCTCTACTCCCACCAGGCCGAGTCGTACGAGGCCGTTCGCCGGGGCCGCCACCTGGTGGTGGTGACTCCCACCGCGAGCGGCAAGACGCTCTGCTACAACCTCCCCGTCCTGCAGCGACTGCTCGAAAGCCCGGAGAAACGAGCTCTGTACCTTTATCCGACGAAGGCCCTCGCGCAGGACCAGCTCGCGGAGCTGAGCGCGCTCAAGCACGGCCTGCCGATCGACAT
>DAIPXW010000442.1:0-2472 GCA_036783075.1 Candidatus Dormiibacterota bacterium
CTGTACGAGACGACGCCCGACCACCAGGCGATCCTTGGCCCGGTGCCCGAGGTGGAGGGGTTCTGGTGCGCGGCCGGGTTCAGCGGCCACGGCTTCATGCAGGCGCCTGCGGCCGCTTTGCTCTTGAGTCAGCTGCTGCTCGACCACCGGTCCGAGATCGACATCTCGCCGTTCTCGTTCACGCGATTCGCGAAAGGCTCTTTAGTCAAAGAGAGGAACGTGATTTAGGCGTGCCGGCGTCCGGAGGCTGTCCGTGGCGAGGTTGATCTATACGGCGATCACATCGCTCGACGGCTACGTGGCGGACGAAGACGGCAACTTCGACTGGGCTGCGCCGGACGAGGAGGTGCACCTTTTCGTCAACGACCTCGAGCGACAGGCCGGCACCCATCTCTACGGGCGCCGGATGTATGAGGTCATGGTCGAGTGGGAGACCATCCACACGCTCGCCGGCCAGCCGCCTTTCATCAGGGACTTCGCGGAGATATGGCAGGCGGCCGACAAGGTCGTTTACTCCCGGACGCTCGAGGCGGTGACCAGCGTAAGGACGCGGATCGAGCGCGACTTCGACCCTCATGTTGTCCGGCAGATGAAGGCCAGCGCGGCACTCGACATCACGGTCGGCGGTCCCGACCTCGCCGCGCAGGCGATCAGGGCCGGCCTGGTCGACGAATGCCACCTGTTCGTCGCACCGATCGTCGTGGGCGGCGGCAAACGGGCCCTCCCTGACGACGTCCGCTGGAAGCTCGAGCTGCTCGACGAACGCCGCTTCGGCAACGGCGTGGTTCACGTCCACTACCGCACCGCGACGTGACGAGCTGGCTCGAAGGCGCGCCCTCAGCGCTTGAAGATGATCGCCAGGGCCATGAGCCCGACGCCGCCGAGGAGCAGCAAGCCCGAACAGCCGATCTGCACGACCGTGTAGGCGATCCCCCCGGTCATCGCGTAAGCCTCCGCGTAGCGAGCCCGCCCACGCCTGCGCCGGAGCGCGACGAAGATGCCCGCGATCCCCAGGATGAAGGCGAACAAGCCGAGCAGAATGCCGCCCGCGCTCGTGCCGGTCACGGTCGCCAGTATGCCGAACAATGGAGTGGCGGCCAGCCGAGCCTCTAGCATTCAAACCCGTGGCAAGGATCCTTCTGCTCGGTGCGACCGGTTTCTTCGGTCGAGGCGTCGGCCACAAGCTGATCGATGGCGGTCATCAGCTGCGGGTGCTCGTCCGCGACCCCATGAAGGCGGCTGCTTTCAAGATCCGAGGCGCCCAGGTGGTGGTCGGGGATGCGCTCAACCCGTCGGCGGTGGCACAGGCCGCGCAGGGCGTCGAGCACATCATCAGCCTCGTCGCGGTGCGCCGCAACCGGCCACAGTCCTACCTGGCGGTCAACGTCGACGGGCCCCGCATCATGGCCGAGGCGGCCAAGGCGGCGGGCGTGACGTCGGTGATCCTGGTCAGCGCGATCGGCGCCCGGCTGGACGCCAACTACAAGTACCTGACGTCGCGCTGGATGGGCGAGCAGGAGCTTGCGAAGACAGGCGTCGCGGGCACCATCCTCCGGTTCTCCTTCGTCCTGGCGGAGGAGGGAGGCGTGCTCAACGACTTCGAACGCGCGGCGAACTTCGGCCCCTTCCTGATCATCCCCGGAAGTGGCCAGACGCACCTGCAGCCGATTCTGCGTGAGGACGCCTCGCGGTGCGTCGTCGAGACGATCGGCCGCCAGGACCTCCTGGGGCAGATCGTCGAGCTCGGCGGTCCCGAGGTCGTCACGTACGAGACGATGCTCGACTGGTTCATCACAGCGCGCGGCATCAAGAAGCCGAAGGTCAAGGTGCCTGCGGTGATGCTGATGCCCGGCGCAGTGCTCATGGAGGCGCTGCTGAAAGACCCTGTCGCCACGCCAGACGAGATCAGGACGATCCAGCTGGACAACGTCGCCGACGGCCTCGACTCGGTGACCACACGTTTCGGGTGGCGGCCCACCGCGCCGAGCACGTGGGCTCCGACCAACTGGCAGAAGACGGTCCGCCGCTAGCCGTCAGGGCGTTCTTTGCGCTCCGGGTACCCGAAGCGCACCGGAGCGCACTCGGCTCTTACCTGGAGGCGTGCGCCGCCGCGGCGCCCGGCTTCCGCTGGACGCCGGCCCCCAACTTGCATCTGACGCTCCGCTTTCTGGGTCAGGTCGAGCGCGCGCTCGCGGAGGGCATCGCCGAGAGGCTGGCGAAACGCGACCTGCGCGATTTCGAGCTGGAGCTCGGCGAGCTCGGGACCTTCCGGCGCGGCAGGCTCGTGCGCGTCGCGTGGTTGGGGCTGCGCACCGGCTCGCACCAGGCCGGCGAGCTGGCCCGTGAAGTCGAAGCCGAGTGCGTGGCGGCGGGCCTTGGCGCGGAGACGAGGCCGCTCCAGCCGCACCTGACCCTTGCGCGGGCGCGGGTGCTGCATGGAGCTGTCCTGCCTGCCCTCCCGCCACAGCCTCC
>DAIPXW010000443.1:0-2455 GCA_036783075.1 Candidatus Dormiibacterota bacterium
TCGCAGCAAGGCGCGAGGAGGGTGGTCGTCTTCGTCGACGACCTCGACCGGTGCCTTCCTGAGAATGCCCTTGATGTGCTGGAGTCGATGAAGTTGTTCTTCGACATGGAGGGGTTTGTCTTCGTTGTAGGTCTCGACCAGGCGGTGGTGGAGCGCGCTGTCGCACTCAAATACCGGACGTCCGACTCAGCGGAGAAACCGATCGATGGCACTGCCTACGTCAAGAAGGTCTTCCAGGTGCCGTTCGGGCTGCCTCGAATCGGCACCGACCAGCTGCAAGAGTATCTCGGGATCCTTATCGGCAATGCTGACATTCCATCCGACCAGCGAAACGACTTCGATCTGAACGTCCGACGGCACCTGGAATTCCTTCCGGGCGAGGACTCGGTTAACCCACGCGAGGTCAAGCGGCTCATCAACGCGTATACCCTGCAGCTTAAAATGCTGAACACGCGTTTGGGAATGCTCGATTCCAACGTCGTTCTGGCCCTGCAGAACATGAGTTTCCGTCCCGACTGGAACGACCTATACGAGCATCTCGTGGCCGACCCCGACCTGTTCCAGAAGGCGATCAAGGAGGCACGAGAAGCGCCCGACCAGCGCGAGCGCGACACGGTATGGATGTCGGGTGTCAAGGTTCCCCTTCCCGCCTCGTTCCGGCAGTACATCGACTCAGACGCGCACGCACTCCTGGACACCCCGAGCCTCCGCCTCTACGTATCCGCGGCCGAAGCGACGCGGTCGACGGACCCCTCGCTGCTCGACGCGCAGTCGGTTATCGGACGAATCCGCCGGGTGGTCGATGACATCACTGCGGGTAACACGGCGCCCGGAGAGGCTGCTAGTAGTGTGAGCGGAGACATCCGCCGATTGCTCGAGACCACCCGGCGGCGGTCGGCCCAGAAGGACTCCGACCTTGAGACTCTCATCAATCAACTCGACGCCGTGGTGCCCCAGCTCACCGATACCGAGGCAGGCACAGAGAATGCTGCGGCCGCATGGGCCGCGAAGGTCATACCGCTGCTCGACTTGATCGATGGCCGCTTGCGAGAGATGCGCCGACAGACGAATGTCGGCGCCTCGACAGCTTGAACGTGCAGCTGAAGTTAAAACCTGAGCCGCCAGGAGCATCAGGTCAAGCCACGTAGCGGTGGTACCGGGGGTGACGCGTGAGGGGCCTCCATCTCCGGCCTGGACGCCGCTCCGCCCGGCCAGGCGGGAGGCTTCGTGCGGTTCGCGGCTAGAAGCGGACGGGTTTGCGGGTGCAGCCCGGCGGCCCGCGCATACTGGCGGCATGCCTGTCCACCTTCATCACATCGTCATTGACACTCACGACCTGCCGGGCCTGGCCCGGTTCTGGACGCAGGCGCTCGGCTGGAAGATCCTCTCCCAGCGGGAGCGCGAGATCGTCATTGGGACTGACGAGAATGCACCCGTCGGCATGTGTTTCATGCCGGTCACTGATCCCAAGACCGTCAAGAACCGTGTCCACCTCGACCTGACCACCAGTGCACAAGACCGCGATCAGGAGATCGAGCGGCTTCTCGCGCTGGGGGCGCGCCGGGTCGATATCGGGCAGACGGGCGCGGAGTCCTGGACTGTCCTGGCCGACCCCGAGGGCAACGAGTTCTGCGTGATACGCCCGAAGGAAACACTCACCCGGTAAAGGCTCAGCACTGGCCGACACAGATCGACCCTGTCCGCGGCATGACCGAGCGTGCACGGACTCGGCCGCGGACGTCGGCCCGGGGCCGCCGCGCGCCCGTCGCGGCAGAAGCACTGGCGGACGCCAGATGGGCTTGGCAGGGGTGCCATGCAATCGGGGACGCGCGAAGGGGCGACGCTTCCATCAGCTCATAGCCAGGGGCTGCGGGGAATACTGGCCATATGGTTGACGACACCGCACGGGACCGGGCCATCTACCACGCGCTGAAGGCGGCCGACGAAGTGGCCGCGGCCCTTCAGGCTCACCTCATCGAGGAGCATGGGGCTGATCCGGATCGCAGCGCTGCCCAGAATCCCTCCACCAACTCGCTCAAGCTGCTGCGGCAGGCTCGCGAGCGCCTCGGTGAAGGACTGCGAGCAGTCGAGGCCGATCACATCGCCGAGTCTGACAGGATCTCGCTGCGCAACTGGTAGCCGCAGTTTCAGAATCACGATCCGTGGCTGGAAGCGGGCATCTGTGGCGCTGCCAGGCCTTGAATGGTTATGTGCTTGTTCGGCTTGGCCGTCGGCGGTGCCGGCTCGTCCGGGTGACAAGGGCTCCCATCAACCGCAACTGCGCCCGCTTCTGCCAGCGCCTGGGGTCTCGCCGGGTGGTGCGGAGGCCGGCGGCGTGGCGACGGCACGCCGGGAGGGCCGGGGGTCACAGTTATCGCCTTGTCAGGCGGGCCAGCCGCGGCCAGCGTCCCGGCCAGTCTGCGAAGCGTATTCGGCGATGGCGCCGGTGAGCAGG
>DAIPXW010000444.1:0-2450 GCA_036783075.1 Candidatus Dormiibacterota bacterium
TAGGTAGAGGATTCTTAGCTTCCTTCTGAGCCAAGGCGACGATGGAGACACCGATCGGCATGTCGAAGCGTTTGACCAGGTATGCCTCCGCGCCAAAGATCCCCGCGAGCAGGAAATTCAACGGCCCGGGCGCCGGGTATCTGAAGTCCGATTCGACGGTGGTCCGAGGGCGAACACGGCGCTGCAGCCGCCGCAGCAGTCGAACCGCCGCGATCGGCGCAAACATGAACGCATTCATGTAAGAAAGACGCAGCACGTCGAAGCCGCCTTCGGACAAGCTGTGGCGGAGCTGCGAAGCCACGTACCGGCGCTTGTGCATGTTGACCTCGTCCTGATCGCCCCACATGAACTCATGCGCTGGAACCGTCACCAGCAGATGCCCGCCCGGGCGCAGCACCCGGCGCATCTCGCGAAGGGCCGCGACATCGTCGTCGAGGTGTTCGATCACGTCCAGTGCGGTGACCAGGTCGAACGAGCCGTCCTCGAACGGCAGTCTCGCCGCCTCACCGAGGCGAACATCGATGAGGCCGCGCTCGTGGCAGTACCCGACGGCCTCCTCATCGATGTCGACGCCCTGGGCTTTTCCAAACGAGGCCAGGTGGCTGAGCATCGTTCCGGTCCCGCAGCCAACATCAAGGATCCGACGCTGGTCCGGCGCGGCCTTGCCGAGGTATCTGTCAAGAAGCTGCAGGAGGATCCGACGCCGGCCGACGAACCACCAGTGGACATCCTCCACCCGGCGGTACTCGGCGTAGTACTCGCGCTTCAGCTCAATCTCGGGCGCAGCCGGGGGAGGGGGAACTCGAGCGCGCGAACCACGACGAAATTGTCGCATTCGGCAGCGCCGACCCGAATCAGCGGCAAAGAATAAGGGCGGGGCCCCGAGGACCCCGCCCTTATGAACGTTGTCTTACCGGCTAGGTCACCGTGACCGAGGCCGGGCTAGCGGTGAACGCGTCGTAGGCCTTGATGCTGTTGGCGTCGCGAACCCACGCCGAGAAGCGCACGGTGCCTGCGGCCGCACCGGTGCTGTTCCAGTTGTAGCTTGCGGCGGTGCCCCAGCTCTGGACGAGAATCCAGGTGCTTCCACCGGCGGGCAGCATCCAGAACTCGTAGCGCGGTGTGCTGGAGCAGGCGCCGGGGGTGGCGGTGATCACGGAGTGAACTCCGGGGGCAACGCTCGTCGGGACTGCCGCATCTGTCACCGACGCGCAGACCGAGGCGTTGACCGTGACGGTGGCAGGGGTAGAGGTGAAGGCGTCATAGGTGGCCGAGCTGTTGGCGTCGCGAATCCATGCCGAGAACCGGACGGCGCCGGCGGCCGCGCCAGTGCTGTTCCAGTCGTAAGTAGCACTGACGCCGTAGCTCTGCACCATCAGCCAGGTGCTTCCGCCGGCCGGCAGCATCCAGAACTCGTAGCGCGGTGTGCTGGAGCAAGCGCCGGGGGTGGCGGTGATCGTGGAGTGGGTCCTGGCGCCGTAGAAGACGGAGGTCGGCGATGCGGCATCGGTCACCGACGCACATGACGGTGTCATGGTCACGTAGGTGATGCCGGGGGCGAATGCGTCATAAGCAGCGGTGCTGCTCGAGTCGCGGGCCCAGACCGAGAACAACTGGTTGCCTGCGACCGCGCCGGTGCTGTTCCAGTTGTAGGTGTTGCTGGTGCCGTAAGCCTGGATCAACTGCCAGCTGCTCTGCGAAGCAGCCCGCATCCAGAACTCGTAGCGCGGGTTGACACAGGTCGCAGCGTTGGCGGTGAAGATGACGTGCGTACCCGACGTGATCGGGGAAACCGGCAGTCCGGCGATGGTCACCGTCGAGCAAGTTGGATAGGCACTGGCCAGAAAGCCATGAGCTCCAGCGGAAGGCGCAAATGCGGCGGCGGTCAACAGACCGGACACCCCCAGCGCCGGCAGGAGACCTCGGACGATTAGTTTCTTGAACATCGAACCTCCCTGATTAAGGCGCTCGTCGCGCCATGACGACAACGGCGTTAGGGGTCTCCCGTACTAAACGCATCACTGGACCGACGAGAACACGGCCAATTAACGCCCCCTCCCTGGAGGAACCTGTCAAATGTAAGGAGTTCTGAGAGTGGTGTCAACTACACCCCGAGCACCCCAAGTCGAAGTAACCCCTTAACGGAACATCCGTTCGACGCTAACCAAGCCTCTCGATCGGAAAACGCCTGATCAAGCCAAGTCTGAGAAACGTCGCCGCCTGCCTCCGAGGACTCCCCGTGCGTACGTGGTCCGGTATCGCCGGATGGACAAGGCGGTCGAATTGCTGGTCCCGGACTTAGCGTCAGGTTGACCTGATGCTTGACAATGGTGCCAGCAGGGTGTAACCCTCCCTGCACAGTCCGGTCGGTTCGGTTATTGGGAGGGCTATTGGGGTGCCGGGTTCCTGTCCGCGTCGAGTTCCCGCGCCTATTGAGTGCTTCGTTCGAT
>DAIPXW010000445.1:0-2444 GCA_036783075.1 Candidatus Dormiibacterota bacterium
GCGCGTAAGCGCGCCGATGTGCAGCTTGGAGCCCTGCTCCTTGATGTGGTCGAGCTCCTTGATGCCGTTGATGTCGATCAAAGCCTTGGGCTGCGCGAGGCGCAGGCGCATGAGCGGGATCAGGCTGTGACCTCCCGCCAGCACCTTCGCGTCCTCGCCGTACTTGTTGAGCAGTTTTGACGCCTCCGCGACGGATGAGGCGCGCGCGTACTCGAATGCTGCTGGAATCACTTACGAGCCTCCTTTCCGTTTGAAGACGCCCCGTGTGCCGCTTGCATCAGCTTCCAGATGCGGTCTGGCGAGGCCGGCATGTCAACGTGCTTGATCCCCATGGGCGACAGCGCGTCGCAGATGGCGTTGATCACCGCGATCGAGCTGGCGATGGTGCCCGCCTCGCCGATGCCCTTCACACCCAGCTCGTTGGTGGGGCTTGGGGTGATCGTCCTTCCGAGCTCGAAGTTCGGAAATTCGTTTGCGGTCGGGACGAGGTAGTCGACAAGCGAGCCGGTCTTCAGCTGCCCTGACTCCTCGTCGTAGACGACCTCTTCGAACAGGGCCTGCGCGATGCCCTGAGCGATGCCGCCGTGCAGCTGCCCGTCGACGATCATGGGGTTGATGATGTTGCCGCAGTCGTCGACCGCGATGTACCTCTTGAGATCCACGGCTCCGGTTTCGGGATCGACCTCGACCACGGCGATATGCGTTCCGAAAGGCCAGACGAAGTTGCTCGGGTCGTAGTAAGCGACCGCCTCGAGACCGTGCTCCATGCCCTCGGGCAGGCCGGCACCGAAGGCCGCGAAAGCGATCTCGCCCATCCCCTTGCGCTTGTCGGGGCTGCCCTTGACGTAGAACTGCCCCTGGTCGAACACGACGTCTTCCTCGGCCGCCTCGAAGATGTGAGCGGCGATCTTGCGGGCCTTGTCGACGATCTTCTTGGAGGCCTTGTGCACCGCCATCCCGCCCACCGCGAGCGAGCGGCTGCCGTATGTCCCATAGCCGAACGCGGGGCCTTCGGCCGTGTCCCCGTGGCGCAACTCGATCAGGTCGTAAGGGATGCCGAGGGTGTCGGCGACGATCTGCGGGAACGTCGTGTCGTGTCCCTGGCCGTGCGAGTGGGTGCCAACGTAAACCGTGACCGAGCCGGTCGGGAACACCCTGACCTGCGCGCTCTCCACGAGTGCGAGGCCACCGGTTGCGGGCGCCGTCGCGGCGCTCGGCCCGAATCCGCAGATCTCGATCCAGCTCGAGACCCCGATGCCGAGGTAGCGGCCCTTCTTGCGGGCTTCCTCCTGCTCCTTGCGCAGCTTGTCGTAGCCGGCGATCTCCATCGCCAGGTCCATGGCCTTCTCGTACGCACCCGAGTCATAGACCAGCCCGAAGTGGCTGGTATGCGGGAACTCCGTGATGAAGTTCTTCTTCCTGATCGCCGCGGGGTCCATCTTGAGCTCCCCCGCGAGGAGGTCGATCATCCGCTCGCACAGGTGGGTGGCCTCGGGCCGTCCTGCGCCGCGGTAAGGGTCGGTAGGGACGCGGTTCGTGAGCACGCCGACCGTGCGCGCCGAGACGTGCTTCCAGTTGTAGGCGCCGGTGGAGAGCAGGCATGCGCAAGCCTGGAACGCGCCGAACGTGCCCACGTAGGCACCCATATCGAGGTACTGCGTGACCTTGAGCGCCACCAGGGTGCCGTCCTTCATGGCACCGGCCTCGACGTCGAAGACCTGACCGCGCCCGTGCGTGGTCGTCTGCAGCGACTCGGTGCGGGACTCGATCCACTTCACCGGCCGCCCACTGAGCTTGGCCGCGGCCGGGACGAGGTAGTCCTCCGAGTAGGGGCTGATCTTGCTTCCGAAGCCACCGCCTACGTCAGGCGATATGACGCGGATTCGCGTCTCCGGCATGCCGAGCGCTCCGGCCAGGAAGAGCCGGATGAAGTGCGGGTTCTGGCTCGACATCCAGATGGTCATGCTCTGGTCCGGGTGTGAGTACTCGGCGAGAACGCCACGCGGCTCCATCGGCGTCGGCGCCAGCCGCTGCTGGAGGATGCGCTGCTTGACGACCACGTCGGCACCCTTCATGGCCGCGGGATCCTCGGGTATGTAGGTCAGGTCCCAGCCGATGTTGTCGGGTGCGCCGGTGTGCGCCTTGGGGCTCTTCGCATCCATCGCCTTGTCGAGGTCCATCACCGCCGGAAGGACCTCGTAGTCCACATCGATCAGGTTCGCGGCGTCGGCGGCCTGCGCTTTGGTGTCGGCGATGACCACGGCCACGGGCTCGCCCTGGTACGCGACCTCCTTCTCGGCGATCGGGAACCTCGGCGGCACCTGCTTTTTGTCGGCGACGAATGCGGGGGCGGCGGGCATCGTGCCGGCGATCACCTTCGCGATGTCCTTGTAGGTGTAGATCGCGACCACGCCTGGCGCCTTGGATGCCTGCCCGACGTCGAT
>DAIPXW010000446.1:0-2443 GCA_036783075.1 Candidatus Dormiibacterota bacterium
TCGAGTATGACAGAGTGGGTTACACGACTCACTCCTACTGCACATCTTTCGAGGAGAGACCATGAGCAAGTTCGATGCTCAATTCGCCGGTCGGCTGGACGGGCAGACCGTGCTAGTCACCGGCGCCAACGGCAGTATCGGCCATGAGACAGCCCAAGGCATTGGGAACAGTGGGGCGACTGTGCTGGTGCACGCCCGCGGTGCCGACCACGCCCGACGCGCTGTCGACCTGCTGGTCACCAACGGCAACGGCAAAGGCCAGTACCTGGCCGTAGCCGGAGACCTCGGATCTCTGGCCGGTGTTCGGGAACTGGCCGGCGCCGTGCACGAGGCCGCGCCGAAGGGACTCAACGGACTGGTAAACAACGCGGGCGCCGCGTTCTCCAGCAAGGCACTGTCACCCGACGGGTACGAGCGGACCATCGCCATCAATCACGTCGCGCTGGCGGCACTGACCGACGGGCTGCTCGACCTGCTCCGGAAGGGCGCTGATGATTTCGCCGCGCCCTCGCGGGTGGTCAACATGACCGCCCTGATCGAGTCGCGGGGCAAGCCGATCACCGACTGGAGCTACCCGGGTAAGTACAAGCAGATCCAGGCCTACGCCGATGCCAAACTGCTGGCCCTGATGTACACCTACGCCCAAGCTCGCCGCCATGAGGGCGAGGGCCTGACGTTCAACGCAGTCAGCCCGGGCGCGGTCAAAACCACCCTCGGCAGCAAGGCCGGCGGGCCGTTCAAAACGATTGAGGCGTTGACCAATCCGTTCGTCGGGCCTCCGGAGAAGGGGTCACGCGGCTGTGTGCGGCTGATGGCCGATCCGGAGCTCGCGACCGCGACCGGGGGCTACTACAGCTCCGCGAAGTTGAAGAAGTCCTCGAAGAAGTCCCAGGACGCCGAAGGCCAGGAACGCATCTACGCCCAGACCGAACGGGAATTGCGCGCCCACCCCTGAGCCGGCGGTCACCTACCGATGAGACCCGCCGACAAAGAGCTCACGCAAGCGGTGCGGGCACTACGTGATCGTCGCGCCTGGGGTCGGTGGGGCGTTCCTGGGCCCGTCGCCAAGCGCGCCGACGCCATCGCCGGAGCTGCCGCTCACACCCAGGGCCCAGTCCGTGACGGGGCGGCACTCGCCCCGCCCACATCACCTATAGGAGTTGCGTCGTGGCAGACTTTCCCGCCCCAGCCGAGGGCATCGTGCTCACCCATTTCCTCGTCTCCGACGATGTCGACCGCTCGCGGGCCTTCTACACCGAGGTGCTCGGTGGCGAGGCGCTGATGGATGGCGAGCCGACGATCGTGGCGCTGGCCAACAGCTGGATCATCATCAACACCGGCGGCGGCCCCACGGACGACAAACCCTCGATCACGCTCGAGGCCCCGCACGATCTGGACCGGGTCAGCGCGTTCCTGAATATCCGTGTTGCCGACATCGCCGCCGTATACGCCGACTGGTCGGCCAAGGGCGCGCAGTTCCTCACCGAACCGATCGATCGTGGCCCGGAGATCCGCTGCTACCTGCGTGACCCCGACGGTCACCTCATCGAGGTCGGGCAGAGCCGACGCTGAGTGCCATCCCCGCCATCACTCCTAACACTTGGAGTTAGATATGCAGGACAAGTGATTGCCGTCACTAGAGCCAACTGGGGTTGGCACAGACGGTCACACCTGACCTGACACCGGATAGTGCGGCGGACCCAAGCCCCTGTCGCGGACATGGGATGGTCAGACCTGAAGCATGATCTCCAACGCTTCCTCGAGTGGGCGGACGTCTCCGTGAATTGCGCTGAGACCGAATCCGCCATGCAACACGGTCGACGCGGCGAGGCCAAACATGGATACGTCTGGTAGTCGCAGAACCGGTTCGTTGGAATGGACCCTCTCGAAGCTCTGCGAGAGCGCGAGTCCCCAGCGCACGTACATCGTCCGGATGATGTCCTGATGTTCGTTTTGACTCTGAAGCGAGTTCGCCCCACAGGCTTGCCGGCAGGTAGCCGGTCTCGCACGATCTGGATTGGAACGCTTGGATGACGAACTCGCGCCAGCCAACAATGTCGCCGGTCGAGACAAGGGCTTGGAGCGCGGCTTCATGGGCTGCCAGGACTAGGCCGCATTGGTAGGTAAGCACGGCCGAGATGAGTGCGTTCTTGTCGGCGAAATAGTGGTAGATCTGGGATCTGCTCACGCGCGCCTCGGCATTGACTTGGTCAAGGCTGGTGGCTGCACCGTTCGTCATCATCAGCCGGGAGGCGGTCGTGATGATCCTGGTTCGCGTGAGCTCGCCCCTCGCCGTGATCGATGGCTGGGTCCGCTGATGTTCGCTGCTCACCCGTGGAGTCCGCGAGTGGGTAGCTCTCGGGCGCTCGGCGCGCAAGTCACATTGCCGAGCGCCTTCCGATGGTGCTTGACGATGGTCTCGGCTTGGTAGTCGATGACCGCC
>DAIPXW010000447.1:0-2428 GCA_036783075.1 Candidatus Dormiibacterota bacterium
GATGCCCCAGGCATCCAGGTAGTTCTCGTCGAAGAAATGGCCGAACGGCCCGTGGCCGATGTCGTGCAGCAACCCGGCCATCCGCATCGTCTCCTCGACCAGGGGTGCGGACGGCGTTCCGCCGCAGCTCGAACGGAGCGACGGATACAGGTGAGACGCCCACACGCCCGCGAGGTGCATCGAGCCCAAAGCGTGCTGGAAGCGCGAGTGCTCGGCCGTGGCGAACACCCACCACGCGCTCTGCAGCTGGTGGATACGGCGCAACCGCTGCATCCAAGCTGAGTCGACCAGGTCCTGCTCCGAGGCCTTGCCGGGGACGCCACCGGGACCGCCCTTGGTGATGCGAAGGTATCGGTAGATGGGATCGCTCGACAGGTTGACCCGGGAGTACTCGGGCGGAGTCGCGGTCACCTGGCGATTATCCCCATGAACGAAGGGCTGAAGCGGGGCATCGACCTCTTTAACGCCGGGGAGTACTGGGAGGCGCATGAGGCGTGGGAGAAAGAATGGATGCCCGATCGCAAGGGCCCTGACGCGGCTTTCTACAAGGGCTTGATCCAGGTTGCCGCCGGCTGCCTGCACTACAGCAGGCGCAACCGGCGCGGCGCCGTGAACAAATGGACGAGCGGGGCGGCCTACCTTCGGCCATACCTACCCGCGCACCAAGGCATCGCGCTCGCGCCGCTCGTGGCGGCGGTGGAGGGGTTCCTCCTAGCCATGGCGGCCCGAGCCTGGCCCGACCTGACAATGCCGAAAATCGATTGGAAACCCTGAGCTTGGGGCGTCGCCGTCACGAGTAAGGAGGAAAGCGGCGACCGGCGGCTGATTCGATCAGGCCGCCGTGCCCGAGCCGCAGCAGGTCCTTCGCGTCCGCGCGGCCGTAGGCGAAGACGAACGGGAGAAGCAGGTCTAGCGAGCTGGAGCGGCCGAACCCGGCGCACGAGGCGACCCCCACCACAGCAGCCTGGCCCAGCCGCCCGAGCCACAGCATGCTTCCGGGATGCATGGGCGCGCCGAGCTGCAGCAGCTGCCCGCCGGCAGCCGCGAGCTCGGCATAGGCGGGGTCGAGCGGGTCGATCGCGGACGCACCGGCAAACAGCACCAGCTGCGCACCCATCGCGATCGCGTCCTGGTAGGCGGCCGCGACCGCGTCGGCGGTGCGCGCCACCTCCCGGACCCCGAGCAGCTCGGCCCCATACCAGCCGAGCTTCGCGGTGACCGCGGCGCGGAAAAGCTCACGCGCTTTCGGCTTCAAGCGCTCGGTCGCCACGACGAAGGTCGTCAGCGGCTTGAAACCGTGAAGCTCGACGACCGGGCCCTGCTGGCGGCAGATCTGCTCGGCGGCCTCGACCAGGCGACCGGGGACGGCGACCGGGGTCACCTTGCAGCCGGCCACCTCTTCTCCCTCCGACACCGCCTGCCCGTCCATCAGCGTGAAGACCGAGATGTGTCCGAGCGCGTTGATCGCGTCGACGAGGTCCGGGCGCACCCTGACCAGGCCCCGATGGCGTGCGATCAGCCTGGCCTGGCTCTGCACGGGCGGGGTCGCCTCAAGGCCTGGTCCTGCAAGCGCCGCCGCCAGCCGGCGCGCGGCGGCGTCCTCGTGAAGGTCCCCGGGTTCCAGCTCGACGAGGTGCACCTCGCGCGCCTGCCGGACGCGCTCGAGGTGCCTTGCCTCCAGGACGGTTCCCTTTCGCAGGTCTGGTCCAAGGTCGTGGACCAGGACACGGCCTTCGATGTCATCCGCCGTGGCGGACGCGCCATCCAACCGGAGCGCCTTCATTTATTGAGAGCATAGAGATGGCATGAAGTTGCCCACCGTCCGCCTCTACAACACGTTTACCCGCACCAAGGAGGAGCTGCGCCCCTTGCGCGCCGGCTCTGTGCGCATCTATTCGTGCGGCCCGACCGTCTACCGCTACGTCCACGTCGGCAACCTGCGCACGTTCATGATGCCGGACCTTCTGTGCCGCAGCCTCGAATACCTCGGGTATCAGACAGAGCAGGTGATGAACATCACCGATGTCGGGCACCTTGTCGACGACACGTTCGACCGTGGCGAGGACAAGATGCTGGTCTCCGCACGGCTCGAGCACAAGTCGCCTGAGGAGATCGCCGCGCACTACACCGATGCTTTCATGGAGGACGCGGCCAAAGTCAACATCCGCCGCGCGGCCCACTACCCGCGCGCCACCGCTTACATCCCCCGGATGATCGAGCTGATCGCAACGCTCATCGCCGGAGGCCATGCGTACGAAGCCGGCGGCACCGTCTATTACGACATCGCGTCCTTCCCGGCTTACGGAAGGCTGTCGCGGAACACGACCGACAAGCTCCTCGCCGGGGCGCGAGGCGAGGTGGATCCGAAGAAGCGCCACCCCGGTGACTTCACGCTCTGGAAGGCGGCCGGTGAGCACCGTCTGCAGGT
>DAIPXW010000448.1:0-2423 GCA_036783075.1 Candidatus Dormiibacterota bacterium
TGTGGGTCGAGGTGGTCCTGCCAACGCGGGACGGCACCGGTGACGCGATCGCCTGGACGTTCGACCCTACGCACGCCGGCCGCGGCGGCCTGGGCCACGTGACGATCGCGGTGGGCGCCGATTACTCCGATGTCGCGCCGACATCGGGGAGCTACGTGTCCGCGACCAGGGGCCGGCTCATCGCCGGCAAGAAGGTGACGCTCACGGACGTGAGCTACGCGGGGTAGCCCAGGAGGGGGCGCGGCGCCCCCTCCCGAGGCTTACATCGCCGGGGTGACTTCGTAGACGGTGATCTTGCCGCCCGACTTCAACACGGGGCAGCCCTTGGCCGCGTCCGCCGCCGCGTTCAGCGACTCGGCCTTGATGATCGAGTAGCCGGTCGCGGCCGTCCCGATCGCGCCGTCGTGGACCGTCCCGCCGTCCGAGACGTTCTTGGAGTGAGCGCCGAACGGGTTGCCCGGGTCGACGACTCTCTCGCCCAGGCCGCCGAACCACGCACCCCACGCCTCCATCACCTTTCCGCGCTCCGCCTCGGTAGCCGGCATTCCGCCTCCGCTGTAGACCAGTACGAAATTCGCCATCAATGACTCTCCCTTACCTGTGTGATGACCGGCTTTGCGGTCTCATCCAAACGACGATCGGCCGGGCCCGAATTCGACAAGACAGTTGCTGTGTCTTTCCGCTCAGCCGTGCCGCCGCGATCAGCGATGCCTGCCAGTTCCTTACGAACCACGAGAATTTGCACCATGACTGCCGGCCCTCAAGAGGTTGTGATCCGACGGTTCAGGCGTGAAGATGTGGCCCTGTTTCGCGACGTGCGGCTTCGAGCGCTTGAAGAGTCGCCGGATGCATTCGGGTCGACTCTCGCTCGCGAACAGGCGATGAGCCGCGAGGAATGGATCGAGATCGCGCTGCGGAATCTCGACCCGAATGTGCTCGTTCTGGCAGTACACGAAGGGCGAGCTGTAGGAATCGCCGGCGGCTACGCGATTCCTGATCGACCGGGCTCCTCTGCTCTCTGGGGTATGTGGGTAGACCCCTCTCACCGCGGCGGTGACACCGCACAACTATTGGTTGACGCGGTCATTGAGTGGGCGTCCGAAAACGGCAAGGCGGTTCTGGAGCTGTGGGTGGTTGTCACCAACCGGCGCGCCATTCGCTTCTACGAGCGCTGCGGATTTTCCGACACAGGCGATCGGCAGCTGATGCCGCGCGACGCGACGCTGTCGGAGCAACGCATGCAACGTCCGGTGCCGAGCAATTCCGACTAGCAGTCGTGAAGGAGGATTCATCGCTCTTCCTTTCTGAACGCGTACCCCCGCCCTTACCCTGACCCTCTCCCGCCGGTGCGGGAGAGGGAAAAACAACCGATCTTATGAATTTCACACCCAGGGCTTATATATCGCTCCTATGAGCAGCTCGCGGATCCTGGTCGTCGAGGACGACACGCGGCTGGCGGCAACCCTGGTGCGGGTGCTGCACGCCGAGGGCCACGACGTCGAGGTCGCCGCGGACGGCCTGGACGGCCTGCGCCGGGCGCGTGAGCGGACCTTCGACCTCGTGGTCCTAGACGTGATGCTGCCCGGGCTTGACGGGATCGCGGTCTGCCGCCGGCTGCGCGCCACGGCCCAGGTCCCGATCCTCTTGCTCACCGCCCTCGGCGGAACCGACGAGCGCGTCAACGGCCTGGACGCGGGCGCGGACGACTACCTGGTCAAGCCGTTCGCGTACGAAGAGCTTTTGGCGCGCGTGCGCGCGCTGATCAGGCGCGTGGCTCCGGCGGGCCACCTGCGGTTCGCCGATCTTCTCATCGAACCGCCGACCCGCGGCGCTTGGCGCGGAACGAGGTCGATCGCTCTGACGTCGACCGAGTTCGAGCTCCTCGAGCACTTTCTCCGCCATCCGCGCCAGGTGCTGACCCGCGAGCAGCTGCTCGACGCGGTCTGGAAGTGCGAGCCAGAGACCGACAACGTGGTCGCCGTTTACGTGGGCTATCTCCGCCAGAAGCTCGAGGAGGCGGGAGAGCCTCGCCTCCTGCACACCGTTCGCGGGGCCGGGTACGCGCTGAGAGAGCTTTAGCCGGTGTCGCTCCGGCTCAGGCTGGCGGTGTTCGGCGCGGCGGTCGTGGCGCTGACGCTCCTGCTCTTCGGCGCGCTGCTGTATGGCCTTCTCGCGCGCGGTGTCAGCACCAACCAGGACGATGCCGTCCGCACGCGCGGGGCGGAGGCGGTCGCGGCGCTGGCCGCGATGAGCGACGTGACGCCACGCGAGCCGGTTGCGCCGGCGGACCTGGGCAAGAGCACCGACGTGTTCGTCGAGGTCGTGTCCGGCGATGGCACGGTCGTCTACTCCACCGCCGTCGCGGGCGGCGCGCCTCCGGTTCCACCTGCGGGGCTTCTCGCGCAGGCGAGCCGGCACCACGG
>DAIPXW010000449.1:0-2416 GCA_036783075.1 Candidatus Dormiibacterota bacterium
GAACAGGGCGAGGAAGAACGGGCTGTTGAATCCGTCGGACAGGTAGACGAGGGCCGCCGAGAAGAAGATGTCGAGGGTCATGGTAGTGAGGCTGAACTGCTTCCCCGGGCGATAGCCCCGAGCGAGCAGAACGTTCACGAGCACGTTCATGACTCCCCACGCGGCGAGCACGAAGTCGATCGTCACCTTGGCTTCCGTGGTCGTGTGCGGGTTGACGTTGTTCAACACCGCCAGAACGATCAGGAACAGCCACCGGAACACGACGGCCACCCGCTCGCCTACTCGACGGCGGTCGGCGTCGAACGTCGCGTCGATGGCGCGGGCGCGGATGTCCTGCCAGCGCCGGGATTCGCGGTTGTTGCTGACCTGACGGCTCATCGCCCAGCTCTTGGACCGCTCGAAACCAACCCGCTGAGTCGGATGACCCGATCGGAGTTGCTGTGCGTTAGACGCGATGTATGGGTTATCTGGATCAAGGGGTCAAGCCCGGCTCAATGATGGGCGCACAAAACCGAATTAGGCGCAATCTGTGGCAACATTTCGCGTTAGGCAGGTCATGAGTCCTAAAGGGCGGGTCGCGCGCGGCCACATACAGTGCCACCAGCGCCCCTGCACGCCAGCGGCAGCTTCGTTGAGGTCGGCCGGAAAGTCTCGCGGCCAGGCGATGACGGAGTTCGCGATCGTCGCCCCGATCCTCTTCTTCCTGCTGCTCGGCATCTTCGAAAGCGGGCTCCTGCTCTTCGTCGTCGGCTCGGCACGATTCGGTGCCGGCGAGATGGCGCGCCAGGAGTCTGAGTCGGGGAACGCGGCCAACGCCGATGCCGCTTCGCTCGCTGTCCTCGCCAGGACTGCCATCGGGACGACCACGCTGGCCCAGGTCACCGAGGTCGACATCTATCACCTGACCGAGCAGGCCAACGGAACCCTCACCGTGGACGCACTCCATTACAACCGGTATCAGCTGAATGGCACTCCGATCGGCGCGATCACGTGGCCATCGGCGACGCGAAACGTGACCAACGGACAGAGCGACTTCCTTGGCGTGACGCTGCTGTACAGATACAACTGGAAGACCGGGATCTTCCTCGCGCCTTCTTCGCTGAACCTCAGCCAAACATTCGAGATCCGTCTCGAACCACAGAGCTATTGATGACAGCGCACGCGCGGCACCGCCAGCTCGGACAGTCGATCGTCGAGCTCGCCATAGCTACGCCGGTCCTCATCTTCCTGCTCCTGGGCACGTTCAACACCGCCGTCATGATCTCGGACAAGGTCATCGCGGGCAGCGCCTGCAGACAGGGCGCCCGGCTCGCCGCGGAGATCGGAGGCCAGACGACCAACCCGAACCTGACCACCGACCAGGTGGATCAGGACGTTGTGCGGAACGTTCTCGCGGTCGCGACCGCGATGAACTACTCGACCCTGTCCACCATCACCATCTACGCGCCAAACAACCCGAACGGTGACTTCAACAGCGCGACTGATCTCTACAACCAGTACAACGCAAGCGGCACGAAGCTGCACCAGACCTTCATGCTCGCCAACCGGATCCAGACGCCGCCCAACGAGACCTCGATCGGCGTCCGCCTCGATTGGTCGTATGTTCCGCCCACCGGGTTCCAGTCCTTCATCATCAACCTGAACGAGCACGCCGTCTTCAAGGCGTCGCCGGTGCTGGTGTGACGATGTCCAAAAAGCAGTTCCTGCACCCCAAGTCCCAGGCCGGCCAGGCAATCGTGCTGGTCGCACTGATGATCGTCGTGTTGATCGGCGGCATCGGCCTCGCGGTCGACGGCGGTTTCGGCTACTACTACAACAACCAGGCCGAACGCGCAGCCGGCGCGGCGGCGCTGTCGGGGGTCATCTTCATGCCCGGGCAGCTGACCCCCGCCCAGGCGATCCCGGCCGCGAGCGGCAACGATGCCACCGACCGGGCGATAGCCGAGGCACGGCGCAACGGTTTTGACGTCGGCGATGCCGCGGACTCCGTGACCGTCGCGGTGGCCGCTGTTCCGGGCTTCACCAACAAGCTCTCGGTGACCGTCACCCGCAAGGTGCGCACCTTCTTCATGGGCTTCTTCGGGATCAGCAACTTCACGGTCTCGCGCACCGCGATCGCCACCTACCTGCCTCCGCTTTCGCTGGGACAGCCCGGCACGCAGGTCGGATCCGTCACCTCGACCTTGGGCTCAGGAGGCAACAACTACTTCTTCATGCGCACGGAGGGCTATTCGACCGACCGGGCGCAGGGAGACGCCTTCACGCCGAACCCGGCTGGAGGCTCACTCGGAGTCTCGACCGACGTGCACGCGATCAGCAATGCCCAAGGCAGCGACCCGGTTGACCCCTCACTCCCCGACCGCGGCGGCTACAACTACCTGGTCAACCTGCCGAACGGCGGTTACATCCAGGTCTA
>DAIPXW010000450.1:0-2416 GCA_036783075.1 Candidatus Dormiibacterota bacterium
GGCGCGGCGTGCCGTCGACGATGCCGCAGCTCACCGCCGCGAGGTACTGCCGCACAGGGACCTGCTCGATCATGCGCGCGTCCTTCATGCGCTTGAGTGCCATGTACAGCGCAGCGAACGCGCCGGTGATCGAAGCTGTGCGCGTGCCGCCGTCGGCTTGCAGAACATCGCAGTCGAGGGTGATGGTCCGCTCTCCGATCTTGCCCATGTCCACTGCGGCGCGAAGCGATCGCCCGATCAAGCGCTGGATCTCGTGCGTCCTGCCCCCGATCCGGCCCTGGACCGCCTCGCGCGACCCGCGATCGTGCGTCGAGCGCGGCAGCATCGAGTACTCGGCCGTGATCCAGCCCTGCCCGCTTCCGCGTCGGTGTGGCGGCACGCGGTCCTCCACGCTGGCGGTGATCCAGACCCGCGTTCGTCCCATCTCGATCAGGCACGAGCCCTCCGCGTGCACGTTGACACCGAGCTCGATCTTCAGCGGGCGCAGCTCGTCAGGCCGGCGGCCGTCCTGTCGTGACGTCTCGGTCATCGACGTAAGAGCTTGAGCAACAGCGCGGTCCCTTCGTAAAACACGTACAGCGGGATGAACATGATCAATGGCGTGACGGGGTCGACACCGGGAGTAAGGAAGTTGGCGAGGATGCCGAGCCCGAGGAAGAAGTATGGCCGGTTCTTGTACAGCCACCTCGAGCTGATGATTCGCATCATGCCGAGCACGAACAGCACGACCGGCAGCTCGAAGACGATGCCGAACCCGATGATCATGATCAAGACGAAGCTGATGAACTGGCTGATGTCTGGCAGGTACGAGGTGTTCGGCGGAGAGAACGAGTTGAGGATCTTGATGTACAGGGGTAACGCGAAGAGCGCCACGCCCACGCCCACGCCGAAGAAGAAGATCGTGGCGACGATCAGCGGCAGGATGAACTTGCGTTCGTGTGAGTGAAGCCCTGGGCTCACGAACCACCAGACCTGCTGGATCACGACAGGCCCGGCGATGACGACTCCGATGTAGAGCGCCACCTTAAGTTCGAGGATGACGCCACCGGCGACGGCCAGGTACACGCCATGTGAGATGCCCGCACGGATCAGCAGGAACGAGATGACCCGCCCGGAGATGAAGAACGACGCCCCGGTGGCGAGACCCCATGCGATGAGCGACACGATCAGCGCGCGGCGCAGTGCCTCGAGGTGCTCGATGATCGACATCCGCTGCTCCTCGACGGGAGCACGGGCCCGCGGTGCGCGCTGAAGGACCCTGTTCAGAAGGGCCACTCAGCCGGCCTCAGCTTTGCGGAGGGTTGGCCTCGGACGTCGAGCCCTTGGCGGCGCTCTCGGAAGTAACTACCGGCGCCGGTGCCGGGGGCGCGGGAGCAGCCGGCGCGGGCTGCGCCTGCGCGGCGGTGGTGACCTCGTTGGTCAGCTCGGTCGTGGCTTTGCGGAACTCGCGCATTGCCTTCCCAACCGCTCCTCCGAGCTCGGGCAGCCGGCCCGGTCCGAAGATGATCAAGACGACGACGAGCAGGATGACGATGTACGTCCAGTGCAGGCCAAACATTTCGGTCGATTATAGGCTTCCGGGTGTTGGGCGACGATCAGCCCGGGGTCAGGAAACGTTGATCGTGATCGAGGTGATCGTGTCGGTCACCTGGAGGATCTGGGCTTTGTCCATACCCGAGATCACGGTGCCGAACCGGTTGTATACGGCGGTCGGCCCGGCGCCCGGCCAGGGTCCTTTCTCGATGAAGAACTGGCTCCCGTTCACTGCGCCCCCCGGCACGCGCGCCATGCCCACGGCCCCCAGGTCCCACACGGGCGAGCTGTTGGGCTCCTCAGGCAGGTTGTAGCCCGGTCCGCCGGTCCCGTCCCCGTGAGGATCTCCCCCCTGCACGACCCAGTCCTCGCTCTTCCAGAATGTGAGCCCCGTGTAGTACCCGTGGATCGCGAGCACGATGAAGTTGTTCACGGTCACCGGAGCGATCTCGGGGTGAAGCTGGATCACGATCGGTCCCTGGGTCGTGTTGACCGTGGCCACGTACTTGTTGGTCGCCGTGATGCAGATCGGCTGCGGACCGAGGTATTCGCGCGGGCCGATCTGGGTTGACGTCTGGCACCCGGCCAGACCGGCCGGCGCCGGGCTCTGGAGCGCCCGGTCGATGAGGAGGCCGGACCCGAGGGCCGCGACGATCAGGATCGCGACGATCAGAACCGGCACCCACGGGCGGCCCCGCCAAGCCACGGGAAGCTCGCCTTCACGGGCCTCCACCGGTGCCGGCCGGCCGGCCGCCTTCGCCTTGGTCATTTCCTCGCGGCCGACTCCGCGATCGCCTGCACCAGCCCGTGCGTCGTGTACTCGCGCGCCACGATGGAGACTTCGAGCCCGAGCTTGCGCGCTGTGTCCGCCGTGACTGGTCCC
>DAIPXW010000451.1:0-2403 GCA_036783075.1 Candidatus Dormiibacterota bacterium
GATCTCGGGCTGAATGTCGCCTCCGGCCCTCGCGGCCTCAGGCGCGGCGCCCGTAAGCGTCACCCGGCGGCCGCGCACCAGCCTCATGAACCCTGCTTCGAGCGGGCCGGTCCGGATCTTCGGGCCCTGGAGGTCGCCGAGCAGCGCGATCGGACGGCCCGCCGCCTCGGCCGCCTCGCGCACGTCCGCCGCGGCCTGGCGGTGGGTCTGGTGGTCGCCGTGCGAGAAGTTGAGGCGCGCGACGTCCATTCCGGCCAGGATCAAAGCGCGCAGGACCGGCGGCGAGCAGCTCGAGGGCCCGATGGTGCAAACGATCCGGGTTCTTCGCACCTGGCTCACTGGTAGCGCCTCACCCGGCGGCCCATCTCGCCTTCGGCCTCGGTGACCTGGCGCTCGAGCTCGAGGGCGCTGATCACCGCGCCCCCCATGCCCCGGACCATGTCCCGCTGGAACCGGTCGGAGGTGGCCACGGTTATGACGTCGCCGGTGTTGGCGGCGGCATAAGCAAGGCGCTCGATGGCGTGGTCGGCGGAATGACCTTTGCGCGTGAACTGCACGCGAACGCCCTCGACCATCTCCTCAGTGGCTGAAGCCGCATGTCGCGAGTCGAAGACCACCGTCACCTCGGCGCCGGTCACCATCCCGAAGACGGAGAGCCGCTCGACCAGCCTGTCGCGGGCCGCCTCGAGCGACGCTCCGTTCATCAGCCGTTTCAGCTCAGGCCAGGCGTGGACGACGTTGTAGCCGTCGACGATGAGACGCTCCATCAACGCAGCTGCATATGGAGCTGCCCGTAAGCGATCAGCAGCCGTGGGACATTCTCGAGGTCGGTGAGCTGGAGAGTGAGCTGGAAGAACGCGTGCGAGACGGTGGGCACGAACCACAGCACCACGAACACGGCGATGATCCCGAGCTGCCCGTACCGAACCGCCGCGTCCTGCAGCGAGTACGGCAGCCAGGGCCGCAGAATCCCGAAACCGTCAAGGCCCGGGATGGGAAGCAGGTTGAGGACCAGTGCGATCGCCTCGATGAAGCCCAGGAAGGCCAGGGCTCCGTAGAAGTCGAAGTGACCCAGGCTCGACGTGCGGTTGATACCGGTGACCATGAAAGGAAGGGCGACCAGCAGGCCGCACAAGAGTGTGCCAACCGGGCCGGCGACCGAGACGGCCGAATCCCACGAGCGGCTCCGGAGCGCGGCGCGGTTGATGTAGACCGCTCCACCCGGGAGTCCGATGCCTCCGAGCAGAAGGAAGATCACCGGCATGACCAGGCTGAGCAGCACGTTGGTGTAGCGCAGCGGGTTCAGCGTGAGGTATCCGGATGCCGCCACTCCGCGGTCCCCGCCCAGGTATGCCACCAGCGCGTGCCCGAACTCGTGCACGCACAGCGAGGTGATCCATCCCGCGGTGACGAAGACGAGAGTCAGCCCTCCCGCGAACGAAGGCATGACGCCGAACCAGAGCAGCGCACCCGAGCCCGCGGTCGCCCCGACCAGCGCCAGGAAGACGGGGCTGACGCTGAGCACCCCGCGCAGGGACGGAAGAGGCCGCCGGCGCAACGCTCGGACCTGATCACTCGCCTGCGGCGGGCGAGCATCGCCGCCCTGTGGCGGGCCCGCTTGAAGATGCCGGCGCAGGTCGTACAGGGTCAGGCCGGATCTCTGAAGCGCTGCCGAGGTGGCCGGCGAGTCGCTGTACAGCATCGCGAGCAGGAGGTGGATCGAGTCGACCTGGTAGTGGCCGAGCACCTGCGCCTCGCGGTTGGCGTTGACCAGCAGCTGGCGCAGCGGGATGGACCCGGAGCTCGCGCCGTTGGATTGGTCGATGGCTGCGGCGACGGTAGCGGGATCGACGCCAACAGCGCGGATGGACTCGTCGGCGAGCGTGCCGCGAGCCCGCAGCGTTTCCTTCAGGACATCTGAGGGTGTCGCGCTGTCGCCGCGCGACCCGGCGGCGGCCGATGCGCGCTCGAGAATGTCGCGTGCAGCCTTCGTGAGGGGTATGTCCGCCGCTGCGCGATCGAGCTCGGTGGTGGCGTCGGGCATTCCAGACAGTCTAGGAATCCGCCCGCTGCCTCATGACCTCGTACAGCAAGGCGGACGCTGCGGCGGACGCGTTGAGGCTCGCGATGTGGCCCTTCACCGGCAGTTTGACGCGCGCGTCGCACCTCTCCTTGACCAGGCGGTGCACACCCTCGCCTTCGCTTCCCACCACCACGCACACGCGCTGCTTGAAGTCGAAGTCCCAGGCCTGCATGTCACCGCGCGGATCCAGCGCGACGCACCAGATGCCAGCGCGCTTGACCTCCGCGATGGCCGACGGGAGCCCCGAGACCTTCGCGATCCGCAGCAGCTCGCTCGCGCCCGAGCTTGCTTTGACGGCGACGGCCGAAAGGGGTGCGCTG
>DAIPXW010000452.1:0-2369 GCA_036783075.1 Candidatus Dormiibacterota bacterium
CCCCCATAAGTTGACGGCGTTATGCAAAACCGCATCAACCGCCACTCCCAGCGCCGCTCCGGCGCCGTGCTGGGTGTACTCCTCGTCGTCGCCGGTCTCCTTTACCTGGCCCAGCAGTACGTGCCGTTCAACGTGGGCGAGTACGGCTGGCCGCTTCTCGTCGTGTTCGGCGGGCTCGCGCTCCTGATCGGCGGGATTGCCGTCAGGTCGGCCTCCGGCCTGATCGTCGTGGGATCCATGGCCACCGTGGTCGGCCTCATCCTCGCCGTCCAGAACACGTTCGGCCTGTGGGCGTCGTGGAGCTACGCGTGGGCGCTGGTCGCCCCAGGCGCGGTCGGACTCGGAGTCGCGATCAGAGGGCTTGTCATCGGCAGCTCGCAAGAGGTCGAGCGAGGTGGCTGGTTGGCTCTGGTCGGCGTCTCCCTGTTCGTGGTGCTCGCCCTTTTCTTCGAGGGGTCGCTCCGGATCAATGGATTCGATCTCGGCAGCGCAGGCAACGTGCTCCTGCCCCTGGTCCTGATCGGGATCGGAGTGGCGTTCCTGGCCAGGGCGATCTCAAGGTCGGGCAAAGGCCCCGGCCAGACGATGAAGCAGTAGCTGCGAGTGACGGACCCCGACGCGGCGCAACCGGTGATCTCGGTCGAACGACTGAGGAAGACCTACTCCGGCGCGCCCGCGGTCGATGGCATCTCGTTCGAGGTCGCGCGGGGCGAGATCTTCGGCCTGCTCGGACCGAACGGGGCCGGCAAGACGACCACCGTCGAGTGTCTGCAGGGCCTCCGGCGCGCCGATTCCGGTCAGGTCAGCGTGCTCGGTCTGGACCCTTGGCGGGATGCGGCCCGCCTGCGGCGCCGGATCGGAAGCCAGCTGCAGGAGTCAGGCCTTCCGGATCGAATCAAGGTCGGCGAGGCGCTCAACTTCTTCGCCGCGCCGGGAAAGGACTGGAGGCATCTGCTTGATGAATGGGGACTGGCCGGCAAACGGACCACCGCGTTTGCCAACCTTTCCGGCGGCCAGCGGCAGCGGCTGTTCGTCGCCCTGGCCTTGCTGAACGAGCCCGAGGTCGTCTTCCTCGACGAGATGACCACCGGACTCGACCCGGCCGCCAGGCGGGTGGCCTGGGAGCTCATCGAGAAGATCAGGGCGCGCGGCACCACGGTCGTGCTCGTCACGCACTTCATGGACGAGGCCGAGCGCCTGTGCGACCGGGTCGCAATCGTGAATCGAGGACGCCTGGTCGCCCTCGGCGCACCGCGCGAACTCATCGCCGCGCACGCCGGCGAGGTCCACGTGCAGTTCAGCTCTCACGACCTGATGCCGTGGCTGCCCGCCGTGCCCCACGTCCACCAGGTCCAGCACGACGATGGGCTGGTGGAGGTGGTCGGCGACGGCCCCGTCCTGGCCCACGTGGGAGCGGCGCTCGTTGCACATGGCAGCGAGCCCGTCGACCTCGAGGTCAAGCGGATGAGCCTCGAGGACGTATTCCTCAGGCTCACCGGCGAGCAGCAGGAGGCCGGCTGAGATGCGTTTCCTCGCCAAGTCCACGTGGCTGGAGTTGAAGCTCCTGGCACGGGACCCGGTGACTGTGGTGTTCACGCTCGCGCTGCCGGTGATCGTGCTCTACGTCCTGGGCGCGGTATTCGGTAACACGCCCAACCCACGCATCTACCGTGGGGTCGGCGCGATGGACTACTACGTACCCGCCTACTTCGCGCTGGCCGTCGCATCTATGGGGTTGATCGGCCTGCCCGTTCACCTGGCCGGTTACCGCGAGCGCGGCATCCTCAAGCGATTTCGCGCCTCTGACGTACCCATCTGGAGCGTGGTCAGCGGGCAGGTCGTCGTCACGATCCTGGCCGGTATCGTGGGAAGCGCGATCCTCTGGGTGGCCGCCATCGTCAGCTACCACGTCGCGCTCCCGAAGGAGCCTCTTTTGGTCCTGCCCGCCTTCCTCCTCGGCGCTCTCTGCTTTGGAGCGATAGGTGTGCTGCTCGGGGCAGTGCTGCCCAACGCCCGAGCGGCCCAGGGGGCTGGCATCATCCTGTGGTTCGTGATGATGATGGTCGGCGGGTCCGGGCCGCCGCAGGAGGTCCTCGGGGACACACTGCGGACGGTCGCGAGCCTGACCCCATTGCGTCACGTGGTGCTGTTGATCCAGGACCCATGGCTCGGGTTCGGATGGAACAACGAGGAGATGCTGATCGTGTCGGCGTTCTTGCTCGGGTCCGCCGCGCTCGCGTTCCTGGTCCTCAGGTATCCACACGCTCTGTCGGTCGTGACGCGGCGCGCCCGCCGCCTCCGGGCCGCCTAGCGACGGTGCCGCCCACGCGGCACAAAGAAAAACCCCGAGGTTTCCTCTTTTGGCTTTT
>DAIPXW010000453.1:0-2355 GCA_036783075.1 Candidatus Dormiibacterota bacterium
GCCGGCCTGGCGTTGCTAAAGAAGTTGGGCGACACCCACTACGTAGACCGCTTCGGCCCCTTGATATGACGTTTTCCCTCTCCGCTTCGCGCGCGAGGGTCAGGGTGAGGGCCGGTGAGAAGGGCGATCGGATCGACCGTTCGACCCCGGGCGGGCGTTGGTAGATCGTGACGTGGTGACAAACCCGTTCCTGCCGCCCGAGCGCCGACGGTCCTTGATCGCCGGCGCTCCGAGTTTAATGGGCGTAAGACAAGGAGCCTTGACATATTGCTAAGCGAGCTTTACCGTTGCGCCTGATGAGCGAGCAAAACCCGGCACCGCCTCCCGCGGACGCGCCGGTCGACCCCCTCTACACCCACCCCGCCTCGCCGTTCATGAGGACCGAGGCGCCGGCGCCGGTGGCTTTCCCGTCGCCACCGGGCCAGCAAGCGGCGGTCAACTCGACGTGGATCTTGCACCGGCCGCAGATCGAGTTCGGGCTCGCGATCCTCGCGTACCTGATGGTGCTGGTTGGAACGGTCACCGTCGTTCAGGCGAACCCGCAGGCGGAATGGCGTTACTACGTCGCGGTGCTGCCTGTACTTCCTGCGGCGATGGTGGTCTGGCTGTTCGTGCGAGCGCTCGCACGGCTGGACGAGCTGCAGAAGCGGATCCAGATGCAGTCGTTTGGCTTCGCACTGGGCACGACTGCGCTGTTGACGTTCGGGTACGGGTTCTTCGAGAGCGTCGGCCTGCCGCACCTGAACTGGACGTTCGTCCTGCCGCTGATGGCGGTGCTGTGGGCTGTGGGCACGGCGGTCTTCAGCTGGCGACACCGGTGAAGAACCGGCTGCGGGTCCTCCGTGCCGAGCTGGCGTGGTCCCAGGCGGAGCTGGCGGAACGGTTGGGGGTGTCGCGCCAGACCGTGAACGCGATCGAGACAGGCAAATACGACCCGTCGCTCCCGCTGGCGTTCTCGCTCGCGCGGACGTTCAAGCGCCGGATCGAAGAGATCTTCGACTCCGAGTCTGTCCGGACTTAGACTGACGCCGCCGTGAAACGGCGACAACGACTGGCACAGGTCGGCTCGGCGATGGTCGTCGCGCTCCTTGCCGGCGCAGTCCTGGTCGGCGAGGCACCAAGGCCGCGACTGGTCGCGGCTCCGACCACCCCATCGCCGGCAGAGTCGCCGGTCGCGTCACCCGCTCCTACCGCCGCGCCGGACATCGGCAACCTGGACGAAGACATTGGCTCGGTGCTGGTGGCGTCATGGATCGGGAACGACATCACCCCGGACCTGCGCGCCCTCCTCGATGACGGCCGCGTCGGCGGGGCGCTCTTGTTCGCGAGCAACTTCGGCAGCCCGGCGGAGCTGAAGGCGCTGAGCGATCGTCTGACCGCGCTGGCATCGAGCGTTTGCCTCGACCACCCGATCCTGGTCATGCTCGACGAGGAGGGTGGGCAGGTCAATCGAGTGCAGGCCGGCTTCGCGCCGCCTTCGCAGCTGGTCGCGGGGTCGGGCGGCTCGGACCACGTCCGGGCGGTCGAGCGCGCCTCAGGCGCCGGCCTTCACTCGCTCGGGGTTGGCCTGAACCTCGCACCGGTGGCCGACGTGCGTACGAACCCGCGCGACGACGTCATCCTCGACCGCTCGTACGGCTCGAACCCCGCGAAAGTCGCGCCGCTGGTGAGCGCCGCGGTCGCGGGCCTCCACGACGGCGGAGTGGGAGCGACGCTGAAGCACTTCCCGGGCCTCGGAGGCGCCGCGGGCGACCCGCACATCGTGATCCCGACAGACCCGGAATCGGAGGCACAATGGGAGGCGGTCCAGCTGCCGTCCTTCCGCGCGGGGATCGCGGCGGGCGCGGACGCGGTGATGACGACGGCGGTTTACGTGCCGGGCCTGGGCGGCGGCGTCATGCCGGCGATGTTCTCCGCCCCGGTGGTCGGCCGACTGCGCACGCGGCTGGGCTTCGAGGGCGTGATCATCTCGGACTCACTGACGATGGGCGGCATTGGAGCACGCTGGTCGCTGCCGGAAGCCACGGTCCTGGCCCTCGCGGCGGGAAACGACCTGGTGCTCCTCGGCAGCACCGACCCGGGCTACGAAGCGACCGCGGTTGCGGCGGTCCGTGCCGCGGTTCTTTCCGGCCGCCTCGACCGAACCGCCCTGCACCAGTCGGCGTTGCGCGTAAACGCCCTCCGGGACAGATGGGGCCGTCGCTTCATCCACTGCCGGGCGCCACTGGGGGCTTGACTGCCGTCCCGACGGGCCAAGGTATGATCTTCCCCCTGGCCGAGCGGGAGTAGCTCACTTGGTAGAGCGCGACCTTGCCAAGGTCGAGGTAGCGGGTTCGAAGCCCGTCTCCCGCTCCA
>DAIPXW010000454.1:0-2348 GCA_036783075.1 Candidatus Dormiibacterota bacterium
GGCGGGAGCGCTTTTCCCTCTCCCCGCAGGGGAGAGGGTCAGGGTGAGGGGCGGTGAGGTCTAGTCCTCTGGTTTTGCTTCCTCTATGAGCATCACCGGGATGCCGTCTACGATCGGGTAGAGGACCTTGCACCTGGGGCATCGGAGCTGGTCCGGCTCCTTGAGCTCCACCTTTGTATGGCACTTCGGGCACGCCAGGATTTCGAGCAGTTCTTCAGAGATCACCCGCGCATGGTAGTACGGTGTCGGCCATGATTTTGCGCCGCCTCTACCTCTACCTGGTGAGCGCCGCGGGCATCGCGCTCCTGGCCACCGGACTGAGCCTGCTCGGCGCCACGGTCCTTCTGTTCGTCTTCAACGATCCCTCTGCCCAGGACAGCCGCGGGGCGCTCGCCGGGTTCACCGCGATGACGCTCGTCGCACTCCCCGTCTGGGGTGTCCATTTCTGGTTCGCGCGCCGCTTCGCGATGCGCGATCCGTTCGAGCGCGCCTCTGCGATCCGGCGCCTCTACCTCTACACGACGTGCCTGGCCACGGCCGTCGGCGCCACCATCGCGCTCGCGATCACTCTGGGCTCCCTGCTCCGACCGCTGCTGGATAGCTGCGTGGCGGTTGGTTCCGTCGAGCTCGGCAAGCCGGGACAGGTGGGTTGCCTCGTGAGCCAGAACTGGCTCAACACCTCTCAGGCCGGATGGGTCACGTTGGTCCTGCTCGCTGTGTGGGCGTTCCATTTCCGGGTCGCCCACCGCGACTTTGCGGCGGTCGGCGAAGAGGGTGCGTCCGCGACGCTCCGGCGCTGGTACATGTACCCGGCGCTGCTGATCGGCCTGTTGATGATGCTGAGCGGCACGAGCAGCGCGATCGCCATCGGTTGGTGGCATGTGCTCAACAGCCCGATGGGCAACTTCCAGTTCGTGGGCGATGCGCTGGGCCTGGCCGTGGCCGGCGCCGTGCTGTGGGGCTTTCACGCTCGCACCATCGCGCTCCGGTATGTGGCGGACGACCGCCATTCCACCCTGCGCGCCCTGCAGGGATTCATCGCGGTCGCCGTGGGCATCGCGAGCGCCCTCGTCGGAGCGAGCCAGATCCTGTATTACCTCCTGGCTCGCGTCCTCGGAGTCGACAACCCGGGCGGCGTGGGCAACAGCGACGTCCTCGCCGGGCTCGCGATGCCGGCCTCGCTGCTGGTCGTCTACGGCGCCGCGTGGATCCTCGTGCGGCGGCGCCTGGCCCGCGACGCCGGCACTCAGGAGGCGGACCGGCAGGCGGGGATCCGGCGCCTCTACACGAACCTGGCGTGCCTCGTGTCGCTCGCGGCGTGGGCGATCGGCGCGGGTGGATTGCTCTGGACGCTCGCCGAACAGCTGGAGGCTCCTCTCATCGGCGTGACCGCATCGTCGTGGAAAGACCCGGTGAGCCTGTGGGTGACTCTGCTCGTCGTCGGGGCCGTGGTCTGGGTCGCGCACTGGCGGCCGTCGCCATGGGCCACCGACCGGCAGTCGCTCAGCCGCCGCCTGTACGTGTGGGCGGCGCTCCTGGCCAGCGTGCTCGTGCTGCTGGGCGCGGGCGTAGGCATGCTCAACGCGCTTCTGCAGCAGCTCTTCAGCGCACATCCCAGGCTGTCGGACTCGTCGAATCTCGACTTCGGCCACTACCTCGCAGTCATCGTCGTGGCCGCGACGATCGGCGTCTATCACTGGCGGATCCTCAGGGCCGACGCGTCGGCGCGGCCTCCGAAGGTCGCCACGCACCCGGCGCCGGAGCCGGTCAAGGTCCCGGTGACACCGGTGGCCTCCACGACCGCCGCCCCTGCCGTCCCCGCCGAGGTCGCAGACCCGCGGGCGCGCCGCTACGTGCTGTCGGTCACCGACGCCACCGAAGACGACGTGCACCAGGCGCTCGCGAACCTGCCGCCGCACGCGAGCTACAAGCTGACGCCCACCGAGCAGGTCGCCGTTGACGGCCACTGACGCGCAGGGACTGGTCGACCTGGTCGACTGGAGGCGCCGGGTCGGTGACCTGTATCGGCTGGGCGGCTCCGATGCACTCGATCGGTTCAGGCAGGGCCGCGACGGGCTGTTCCGCACCCACCCGCAGTCGCCGATCGAACCCGACGAGCGTCCATCGTTCGCGGGCCTCCGCTACTTCGCGCACGACCCCGCCTACCGCGTGCCCGCGCGACTCGAACCCGGAGACGGGTCAGAGCTCGCCATCGACACCGGGGGCGACGACGGCGCGGTGCGCTACCGCCGCGGAGGCCAGCTGGTCTTCCAGCTCGCCGGCTCACCGTGCCGCTTGACGGTGCTGAGCCTGGTTCAGTACGCGGGGGGACTGTTCGTGCCGTTTCG
>DAIPXW010000455.1:0-2346 GCA_036783075.1 Candidatus Dormiibacterota bacterium
GCAGCGTCGCCGCAAGCCGGCGCACGTCAGCGATCGTCACCATCGATTCAGGCTACGGTCGACGGCCGGCTTTGCGGATTGGCGCCCTCGACTGCGCCTTCAGCGGGCGGCGGAGCCTCTCGAGGCTGTCGAGGATCAGGTCGAGCCCGAACTCGAACTCGTCCGCGTAGGCGTAGCCAGGCTTCATGGCGTGGTCGATGATCATCTCCACAAGGTGGGGGTACTCGTCGGCGGGGAGCCGCCGAAGGATGTCCTGGCCTACCCGCGCAACGTTCTCCGTGGAGTCTATGGGCAAGTTCATCTGCTGCAGCGCGAAGCCGTAGATGTAGCTGTCCATGACCGAGTACGCGTGGGCCGCCATGTCGAGGGTGAATCCGGCATCACGCAGGCTTCCGAGCACCGAGTCGTGGTGTCGCATCGTCGCGGGACCGGGTTTCGTCCGCGACTGCATCAGGCTCGTCGCCCAGGGATGGCGCAGCAGGACTTCGCGGGCCGAGATCGCCCGCCGGCGCATGGCCGCCTTCCAGCCGGCAGGGTCCGACGGCAGCGTGATCTCGCTGAAAACCAGGTCGACGATGCCATCGAGGATGTCGTCCTTGTTGGCGACGTGGTTGTAGAGCGACATCGCCTCTACCCCGAGGTCCTGTCCGAGCTTGCGCATGGTGAGGGACTCGATCCCGCCCATGTCGGCCAGGGCGACCGCGGCGCGCAGCACCCTTTCCTTGTTCAACGGGGTTCTGGGTTTGGCGGTCGTGTCGACCTGGGTTGCCATCTGCATCTTTCCTCTTGACAAGCTTACGGTGTATGTGTAGGCTTACGCCATAAGCTTACATCGTATGTTCACAAGGGAGAACCCAATGAACTCATCCAAGCGTCTCGCGCGAATCGCCGGCGTCCTCTACCTGCTCAACGCCGTCTTCAGTTTCTTCGCCTTCGGATATGTGCTCGGCAAGGTGTTTGTGGCGGGCGACGCCGCGAAAACAGCGGCCAACGTCGTCGCCAACGCCGGACTCGTCCGCGCGGGCGTCGTCGCCGACCTTTTCCAGGGAACGGAGTGGGTCTTCCTCGCGTTGACCCTCTACATCCTGCTCAGGCACGTGCACCAGAGCGCTGCGAGGACGATGGTCGTCCTGGTGGCGGTCGGGGCCGCCATCGTCTGCCTCAACGACGTCTTCCAGTTCGAGAGCGTCCGGATCGCCACCGAAAGCTCCTACGTGACCGCCTTCGGCACCGCGGGTGCCAGCGGCCTGGTGCTGCTCTTGCTCGAGATCCACCACTACGGCTTCCTCGCCGCCCAGATTTTCTTCGGCCTGTGGCTGGTGCCCTTCGGCTACCTCGCCTACAAGTCGGCGATGTTCCCCAAGGTGCTGGGCGGCGCGCTCATCGCGGGTGGCGCCTGCTACCTGGTGGGCTTGCTCGCGGTGTTCCTGGTCCCCGACTTCGCCCTCGGCGAAAGGATCAACGTCATGGTCACCATCCCCTCGGCAGTCGCGGAAATGTCGATGCTCGGATACCTGCTCGCGATCGGCGTCAAAAACCCAAAGCAGGTCGAGCGCCTGGCCGCCGCGGCCTGAACCTCCCTCCGCAGCGAGTGGGGCCGGGAACCTTCCCGGCCCCACCGTCTGGTCGTCAAGTGCCTGAGCATGGCGGGCGAGCTCGAAACCGGCCCGTGCACGCCACGACTCGGCCACTTAGAGGCTTCCAGACCAACCTACTTAACAGTCGGCCATTCCCGTTTCGACCTCGACTCTGGTGTCGGCTGATCTCGATTCGGCTGAGGAGACCGCCTTGCCGGCATCGGGGGACCGGCCACCCTGTCAAGCGAGCAGCATCGCCCACGATTGCGTTCATTTATCAACGGAGTGCGTCGCTGTGCCCTTTTGAACTTGAAAACGATGAGTAAAGGTGAGTGAGAGTCAGTACAAAACGTGGACCATCCGGCTAAAGTGAGCCCGCTCACCACGGCCGAAGTCAGGGCCGGCCTCCGCCCGCGGCCGTAACCGGGCCACTCAACCAAGAAATGCGATCTAGAAACCGACGCGCACGAGGAGGCCATCTGCGTCCGTGGGTCGTCCCCGGATTCGCGCTTCTGCTCGCCGGTGCCGCCCTGGTCTTTCAGGCGCCTCAGCTGGTCAGCGCCGTCGCCCACGGCTGCGTCTCGCCCGGCAACGACGGACCCAACCCGACCCTGACCGGCGTCGTCAACACCTACTACCCCGCGACCGCCAGCGCCGCGGCGGGCGCCACGTCCATCTCTGTGGGCGCCAGGATCGCGGGCGCCTCACCCGCCATCGCCGCGGGTGACCTGCTTCTCGTCATCCAGATGCAGGACTCCGACATCTCCGG
>DAIPXW010000456.1:0-2344 GCA_036783075.1 Candidatus Dormiibacterota bacterium
ACGTAGCGCGCCGGGATGTTCATGGCGCGGCAGAAGGTGACCGCGAGGTGCGTCAGGTCGCGGCATACACCCCTGCGGTTCGTGTACACGTCGACAGCGGTCGTCAGCGGGTTGCTGGTCCCGTACTGGAACTGGATGTTGTCGTGCACCCAGTCACAGATCGCCTGGACGCGTGCCCCACCCGGCGCCGTCTGGCCGAACAGCTCCCATGCCGTCGACATGAGCTCGTCCGAAAGGCAGTAGCGGCTCGGCAGCGTGAAGTGCAGCAGCTCGCCGGGAAGGCGCTCCACCGGGACCTGTGGGATCGCCGTGGCGTCAGGGTCGGGCTCGTCGGGCACCGCGCAGATCGCGTCGTAGCGAATCTCGAGCGGCCCCTCCGGCATCACGAATCGCTTGACGGGGTTGCCGTACACGTCGCTGTACTCGTCCACCGGCTGCGGCGGGTTGGTCGACCAGGTCTCGCTGATCAGCTGGTGCGTGGAGTCCGAGCGGGGGCGCACCTGGACCGTGGCGGGCGTGGGCGCGCTCACGTCGTAGCCGAACTCGCAGCCGACGCGCAAGTCGATCGTCTTCCCGGTCCGGGACATACCTGTGGTCGGAATCGCGCAGAAACTATAGCGGTGGCCTCCGTGAAATCCATAGATGCCGGCTACCAGGTGAACGGGTTCTACGACGAAATGCTTGCGGCCTCCGGCCACCCGAGGCCCGCCTACCGTCGGATCTACGAGCAGCTGAACCAGCTGGGCCCGGTCGAGCTGGCCCGGCGGCACGGGCTGGCCTTGCAGATGTTCAGGAACCACGGCATCACCTTCGCGGTCTATCCCGACGCCCAGGGCACGGAGAAGGTCTTCCCGTTCGACATCATCCCGAGGGTCATCGAGGCGCGGACCTGGGGGCGCCTGGAGGCCGGGCTCAAGCAGCGCCTGGCCGCGATCAACCTGTTCCTCGACGACATATACGGGCGCAAGCTGATCCTCAAGCAGCGCGCCGTCCCGCCTGAGATCGTGCTGACAAGCCCGCAGTACCTGCGGGAGGTCGAGGGCCTGCCGGTGCCGCACGGCATCCACTGCCACATCGCGGGCATCGACCTGGTGCGAGACCAGAAAGGCGATTTCTTCGTGCTCGAGGACAACCTCCGCACGCCATCGGGTGTTTCCTACGTGCTCGCCAACCGGCACGTGATGAAGCGGGTGCTGCCCGACCTGTTCGCCGGCTACCCGGTGCGGCCCGTAGAGGTCTACGTCCACGAGCTCCTCCGCCTTCTGAGGTGGCTGGCGCCTGACGGCGTCGACGACCCCACGGTCGTACTCCTCACGCCGGGGATCAACAACTCGGCGTACTACGAGCACCTCTACCTCGCAAAGCAGATGGGCATCGAGCTCGTCGAGGGAAGCGACCTGGTCGTCGACCAGGATCACGTGTTCATGCGCACCACCCGCGGCCTCAAGCCTGTCCACGTCATCTACCGGCGACTCGACGATGAGTGGCTGGACCCGATCTTTGGACGGCAGGAATCCCTCGTCGGGGTGGCGGGGCTGGTGAACGCCTATCGCGCAGGCAACGTAGTCATCGCGAACGCGCTCGGCAACGGCGTCGCCGATGACAAAGCGGTCTATGCCCTGATTCCGAAGATCATCAGGTACTACCTGGACGAGGACCCGATCCTGCCCAACGTGCCCACATACCTGTGCGCGCTCGAAGAGGACCGCAAATTCGTTGTTGGTCACTTGGAGGAACTGGTTGTGAAAACGGTCGATGCCTCGGGCGGTTACGGGATGCTGATGGGGCCGAGCTCTACCCGACAGGAACGGGAGGAGTTTCGGAGGCAGATCGAAGCCCAGCCGCGGCGCTTCATCGCCCAGCCGGTCGTCGCGCTGTCCGTCCAGCCGGTCTTTGAAGACGGCAAGCTGCGGCGCACCCATCAGGACCTGCGGCCGTTCGTGCTCACCGGGCCGGACGTACATGTCACCGCGGGAGGGCTGACCCGGGTCGCGCTCAAGCCGGGCTCGCTGATCGTCAACAGCTCGCAGGGCGGCGGAAGCCGCGACACCTGGGTCATGGCCGAAGACGAGGCCCAGTGGTCGGATGCTTAGCCGCGCCGCCACGTCACTGACCCTGTTCGGCCGGCATCTGGAGCGAGCCGATCACCTGGCGCGGATCCTCGGCGTGCACGTGTCACTGTCTCTCGATCGGAAGGACGAGCCCGGCGCACAATTCTGGGTTCGCTTCATGGAGCTTGCCGGATGGCCGGGCAGCGCCACTGGGCGCCGCGACCAGGCGGTCGAGATGGTGCTTACCGGCTCGCTGGGTCCGTCCGTCAGGTCGAGTGTCGCCGCAGCCCGCC
>DAIPXW010000457.1:0-2301 GCA_036783075.1 Candidatus Dormiibacterota bacterium
CTCGACAAGGCTCGCCGTCTGCTCTGGCCAGTCAAGCAGAAGTACGGCCGCAAGATCTCGTGGGCCGACCTGATGATCCTGGCTGGAAACTGCTCCCTGGAATCGATGGGCCTCAAGACCTTTGGTTTCGGCGGTGGGCGCGAGGACGTCTGGGAGCCCGAAGAGGACATCTACTGGGGTCCGGAGGATTCCTGGCTTGGTGACGAGCGTTACAGCGGCAACCGGGAGCTTGCCGATCCTCTGGGCGCGGTGCAGATGGGCTTGATCTACGTGAACCCCGAGGGTCCGAACGGCAATCCGGACCCGCTTGCCGCGGCCCGGGACATCCGCGAGACGTTCGCTCGGATGGCCATGAACGACGAAGAGACGGTTGCGCTCATCGCCGGAGGACACACCTTCGGCAAGACCCACGGCGCCGCCGACGCTTCGCAGTACGTCGGGCGGGAGCCTGAAGGCGCTCCCATCGAGGAACAGGGGCTGGGCTGGAAGAACACTTTCGGCACCGGTAAGGGCGACGATGCCATCACGAGCGGGTTGGAAGTCATCTGGACCGCCGAGCCGACGAGATGGGACAACGCCTTCTTGGAGAACTTGTTCGGCTACGAGTGGGAGTTGACCAAGAGCCCGGCCGGAGCCCATCAGTGGCGTCCCACCGACCGAACTGCCGACGACACCGTGCCCGACGCGCACGATCCGTCCAAGCGGCACGCACCGATGATGCTCACGACGGACCTGTCGCTCCGATTCGATCCGATCTACGCGCCGATCTCCCGGCACTTCTGCGATCACCCTGACGAGTTCGCCGCCGCCTTCGCCAGGGCGTGGTTCAAGCTCACACACCGTGACATGGGACCCATCTCGCGCTATCTCGGCCCCGAGGTCCCCGCAGAGCAGTTGATTTGGCAGGACCCCATTCCCTCCGTCGATCACCCCCTGATCGACGAAGCCGACATCGCTGCACTAAAGAGCACGATCCTCGCGTCCGGGCTGTCCGTCCCGCAGTTGGTTTCGACGGCGTGGGCGTCAGCCTCAACGTTCCGTGACAGCGACAAGCGTGGTGGGGCCAACGGGGCCCGCATCCGGCTCGCCCCGCAAAAGGACTGGGACGTCAACGACCCGGCCGAGCTGGCGACTGTGCTGCAAACCCTGGAGAGGATCCAGGCCGACTTCAACAGCTCGCAGAACGGTGGAAAGAAGGTTTCCCTGGCCGATCTGATCGTCCTCGGCGGGTGCGCGGCTGTTGAGCAAGCCGCTAAGAATGCCGGGAATGACGTTCAGGTCCCGTTTTCGCCGGGACGTACGGACGCATCGGCCGAGCAGACTGAGGTCGATGCGTTCGCCGTGCTCGAGCCAACGGCTGACGGCTTTCGCAACTACGTCAGCTCAGGGGACAAGCGCCGGCCCGAGGACCTGCTGATCGATCGGGCCAGCATGCTGGCCTTGACCGCTCCGGAGATGACTGTGCTCGTCGGCGGCCTGCGCGTCCTGGGCGCGAACACAGGCCACGCCGAACACGGCGTCTTCGCAGGCCAACCCGAGACGCTGACCAACGATTTCTTCGTGAATCTCCTCGACATGGGCACTGAGTGGCGCCTCTCCTCCACCGAGAATGTCTACGAGGGTCGTGACCGTGCGACCGGGCAGGTCAGGTGGACCGGTACTTCCGTCGACCTCATCTTCGGCTCGAACTCCCAGCTCCGAGCCATCGCCGAGGTCTACGGCTCTGACGATGGGCGGCAGAAGTTCGTGCGGGACTTCGTAGCGGCGTGGGACAAGGTCATGACCCTCGACCGATTCGACCTTCCGAGGCGACGCTCCGGATAAACAGCCGGACGACCTGAACTAAGGGGGCCACACGCCCATGTATCCCGGCCGAGGGTCGTGGTCTTCTGTCGGCAGGAGGAGCATCAAATTGATTTATCTCAAGCTGGACATCCGTAAGACGAGTTGTCAGGGTGGCGGAGCCATGTGGTCACTGCTCAGTCACGTGCGTGACCTACCGCCGGGCGACACGATCGAGCTCTTCACCGACGACTACATGGCAAGCGCCGACATCCCGGCTTGGGTCAAGAAGCGGCACTGGAAGGTGACACATCACCAGCGCGATGGCTATGTCAAGTTCATGATCGAGCGGCCTCGCGAGCTCGCCTCGGCGGCGAGCTAGATCACTGGGCGGTGGCCGGATACCGAATCCGCGCGGACAAGACGGCTGTACTCATTGAGTTGACCGACGTCGGCGTAAAGAAGGAGCAGTTCCTCGAGACGTTTGGGGAATGCCAGGCCGGGCGATGCGCGTGTCCG